>CAZTVN010000102.1:0-1541 GCA_964617145.1 uncultured Candidatus Peribacteria bacterium | reverse complement strand
GATTGCATCATTGCGGCTCATTCTTTTGAAGGAAAACTCGCTAGTTTTGATGAAGATATGCTGAAACTTTCAGATGTGAACCCTTATTGGAATAACAAATGATGCTTTTTGCGCAATAAACCCCCCATGGTGTAAAATCTGACCGGCTATATGGTACTTGACAAATACCATAATATGGTATATATTGGTATTTAGTAAATACTATGATTGATACTTTTGAACGAATCAGGGCCAACAATCCCTGGTGGGCGCAAATAACAATCATCACGGATGATACTCTCATTTTGGAATTCGAAAGTCAAAAATTCCGCTATTTCCACCCTTTGATAAACTCTTTACCTTTGAAAAAAGACGCTGTCCTGACTCTCCGCGGTCCCAGACGGGTAGGAAAGTCAACTCTACTTCGCCTTCTCATAAAAAGACTCCTTATCGATGAAAAAATCCCCAAAGAAGCGGTATTTTTCTATCCATGCGACCGGGTAAAAGATTTTGATGACTTATTTGGAATCATAAAAACATATCTTGATTTTGCCCGTCCCAGAACCAACAGCCGTCTCTTTCTTTTTCTTGATGAGATCTCATTTGTGAAAGACTGGCAACGCGCCGTCAAAGAAATGGTCGACAATAACCTCTTGAAAAACGCGCTTGTTCTTCTTACCGGTTCAAGCCTCCTCGATCTTAAATACGGATCGGAATACCTTTCCGGACGAAGAGGTATTAGTCCGGCCGATATTTTTTATTACCCTTTATCATTTAAAGATTTTGTCAATCTCGTAAATCCGGAGACGGCAAAAGAAAACAACCCGTTTACTCTCTCTTATAACCTTCCTAAACTACAAAAACTGCTAAGTGATTTTCTTATTACCGGAGGCTTCCCCAAAACCATTAATGAGTTTTATACACTGGGCCGGATCGAGAATTCCACCTACGAAACTTTACTGACATGGTTGGAAAATGATCTGCATAAAACCAACAGAAGCGAACAAACGGGCTATGATTTGATAGCCAATATCATAAGAACACTTTCTACTCCGGTAAGTTTTACTTCTCTAGCCCGCGACTCTTTTTTAACTTCTCATCTGGCTATCCAGGAATATATTGAAATTTTTGAGAGAATGTTTATCCTTTTTCCGTTAAATGCGTTTTTGATCGAGCAGAAGCGTCGTGATCTCAAAAAAAACAAAAAAATCTACTTTACCGACCCGTTTATTTTTAATGCCCTTTATCTTAAAACAAATGAGCAGATGGAAGATCCTTTTGTTCAAAGCCAAAAAATACTTGAGAAAAACTTAGGGCGGCTGGCAGAAAATACTGTAGCTTTTTCTCTTAAAAGAAAGTATCCGAGTCTTTTTTGAAAAAAAAAAAAAAAAGGAGAAGTTGACTTTGTCGGTAAAAAAGAAGGAGAAATTCGCTTTTTTGAAGTAAAACACCAGGAAAAAGTAGATTTTTCGTCGATTCCTCCTCTTCCAGGTATGAAGGTAATTTCAAAAAAAACAATTACGGAAAAACCTGTTCTAACTCTTCCTCTTGAGGTTTTTCTT
>CAZTVN010000101.1:0-1602 GCA_964617145.1 uncultured Candidatus Peribacteria bacterium | reverse complement strand
CAGTTTTAAATTTTCGGACTTTAATGAATCGGATACAATGGGTACATTATTTCCCCCTTCTACATTATTAAATTTTGAAACGGAAGACGATGTATGGTAGTAGTTAGCACTCTGCCATCCCAAAAAAAATATAAGTGCTATAGCGACTATTTTTGAATATCGTAAAAATGAATTATTTTGATTCGACATATTCTTGTAAGATCGGTTGAATATGAATGGTTTTTTGTGTTTCTGGATCGACTTCAAATTCGACCGCATTCATAATACTTACGCCATCAGGTGTGATTTCGTGTTTTGCGGGAAGCTGTGTTAAAAAATGGTCAATAATGCCTTCTTTATCGACACCAATCACGGAATCTTTTTTCCCTGTCATTCCCGCGTCGGTGATATATCCAGTTCCACCTTGTAAAATACGAAAATCAGCAGTAGGAACGTGAGTGTGTGTTCCTAAAACCATACTGGCTTTTCCATCGAGAAAGTAACCAAAAGCTACTTTTTCCGAACTTGCTTCGGCATGAAAATCTACAATAATAGCGCTCAAATTTTCTTTCTTTACTTCATGGAGAATCTTTTTAGCTGTCTCAAATGGACAATCAGTGTGTTGTGGCATAAAAATTCTTCCTATAAGATTCATAATAAGAACTTTTTTCCCAGATACTTCGATTATTTTATGACCTTTGCCTGGGACTCCTTGTGGAAAATTTTCTGGACGAATAAGCGGCATATCTGGATCATCCATCTTACTTAAAAGAGACTTGTGACGCCAAATATGGTTCCCTGACGTAAAAAAATCGATACCTGCCGCCCTCATCTCTTTCAGATCTTTTTCTGACGCCCCTTTACCATGAGTAAGGTTTTCGCAATTAGCAATAATAAGGTCATACTTTTTCTCTTTTTTGAGGTTTGGAATAATCCCTTTTATCGCTTCTCTCCCTGGACGGCCTACAATATCTCCAATAAAAAGAAATTTCATTTATAGTGTAATAATGTGCTAAGGAGGGGCTGAAAAACTATGCGGTGTAACGAAATTTTCACATTTTGAGATAAAATTTGTGAAGGACGACGAAGGCGTATCATATAAAGATACGTTGATCTGTCCTGAACAAATTTAAGCCAAAATGTGAAAATTGTAGTAGCTGGATAGTTTTTCAGCCCCTCCTTAAGAGCATAGCATATTTTTTCTTCTTGTACACATTGAAGAAAGTAACTGCTCACAAGGAATCAACGGGGGTAAAAAAGCGGGCGGGGCTTTCCCTTAAGGACATTGCCGAGCAATTGGGAACCGTCCCCGCGAGTGACTATCTGATAACGCGTCTGCCAATCGTGTTATCAGAAGAAATGAGCGGATGGACGGTCAATGCGGAGGCAGGATGAAAGGGAAAGCCCCGCCCGCTTTTTATCATTGTGAGCACTTACTGAAGAAAAGGTCTTTATCCAATGAGCGTATTATCGATGAGTCGAGTGCCGCCTATCGTCATTGCTATGAGGATAACCGATTTTTTTTCGATGGTTGTGCTTTTCATTAAATTTTTTGCTTCACCTTTTTCCGCCTCTTGAAAACACATTTTTTTTTTTTTTTTTGTCGAAAATTTTTGTTTCTCT
>CAZTVN010000100.1:0-1612 GCA_964617145.1 uncultured Candidatus Peribacteria bacterium | reverse complement strand
CTGAGATTAGATTAATTTATGGTATGTCTCAAAAATTAACGAGACGCGAGTGATCAACCAATGATTTCGTGGCACAAGACCAAGTTCTTTGTGGTACCTGAATCCTGATTGTTTCTGCTTTGCATATTCCAGAGCCTTCTGTGTTTCACTCTTAGCTTTTTCATTTTCATTCCTATAGGAATGAATGAGCGCCTGAAGCCCGTGAAAAAGAAAAAATTGGTACGGCCAAGAATAGCCGCCCGTTCTTTTTTGTTCGAACTGGAGGACTTGCAGCGCTTTGTCGTAGTATTTTTCTAGTTTGTTTTGTACGATAAACTCAGGAAAAGTGGTGGCTACAGATGTTTGCACATTTGGAAATGCTTTTTCATGTTCCAAACACTTCTCGAAGTAATGAATAGCCTTTTCCTTTTCTCCGAGAAAGGCATAAGCTTCTGCTAGTTGCAAAAAACACGAAGCCAGTTCGGCTTTCACTGGCCATTTTTCTATAGCGAGCTCACAAAGTTCAATACTCCCGAGTACCAATTTTTTCTTTTTCGTTTGCAATAGACCATATGCTTTAATCCGAGCATATTGTGCCTTTTTAAAATCTCCACGACTTCTATTCAGGCGCTCGAAAAAGCGTTCTTTCTCTTTCTCATCCCATTTTGTATTTCTAAACCAATCGTCGGACATATTTGGTTGATAAATAAATTGCTATAAAAAGTTTGTGCCAGTTTTCAATTTCATATAACGTATCCGAATATGAGAAGTTTTTGTCCGCTTCCTTATTATATATCAATAGAGAAAAAGGGCAAAAATTTGGGTTGAGAAAAAATTGCATACCTTATTAATTTAACTGGCAATTTTTTTGAACCTCATATTCGGTGTTCTACGATGTAACAAAAAATTTTCCTCCTTATTAAAAAAAATTTGGCAATTTAACTTTTATTCAAATTGGAAAAGTGTTTTGCAAAATATTGCCCGACTTTTACAACTTCTGACATAACCATTTCAATCTTGGCGTCATCTAAAAACCAATTATCTTTTCGCACATCACGATCGTCAACAATCGGACAAACGATATATTCAACCTCGGAGGAAAAAGCGGTTTGATAAGTAAGTAGTGCGCGTCTTGCATGATGAGCCTTGCAGATAAGAATGGCTTTTTTAACCACAATATTATTTTCTTGCACAACCTGCCAAGATAACGATGCATTGTCAAAAGTATGAAGAGCCTTATCTTCTTTTAGGATAGCTTTTTCCGGAACTCCGTTCGCAAGGGCAATATTTTGCAAAAATTCCCATTCACTTTTCCAATTTGAGACCCCAGCTTCTATTTCCTTGGCAAGTTTCGGACCAATTCCGCCAGACGGCAGAATGTATGGCGCAAAACCTTGTTTGTATAATTCAACGGCTCTGTCCATAAGTTGGGGTCTTAAACCGCCTGGAACTAAAATAATGTCTGCCTTAGCAGGTTGGTTTTCGAAGAATATAAAGTCTGTAAGACAATCGAATGGGCGGTTCATAAAAGTTAAATTGCCAAAAATAAAATAAAGAAAATTTTTTGTTATTTCGTAGAACTGGTTATTAGACGATATGTATTCATATAATTGCATTATATTTGTGTATTAGA
>CAZTVN010000099.1:0-1615 GCA_964617145.1 uncultured Candidatus Peribacteria bacterium | reverse complement strand
GAAGTTATAATTGGTACGACTATCATCGTGGTTCTATTCCCAGGGACTCCTCCAATACAGTGTTTGTCAACGATGATTTTATTTTTCGTAAATGTGAGTTTGGAGCCATGACGAACGATAGAACGAGTGAGGGCTGCGGTTTCTTCATTATTTAAGCCGTGTGTGTAACATCCCGAGACAAAATATGTCATTTCAATGTCTGAATAATTGTCGTCAACAACATCAAAAATGATCGCATCAATTTCTTTTTCTGTCAGCCGCAAGCCTTGAAGCTTTTTTTTAATATAAAGCGTTGAAAGAGGTTTCTCTGCTACTGAAATTACAACATCGTGTCCTGGCTTGCATTCGAGTTTTGAGTATGTTTCGGCAAAAAGTCCCAAGGCGTCGTCTGGGAAATAACTTTCTGAAACGTCCAAGATGGCGGTTATGTCTTTTTTGCCATCGGTTGTATTGACAATATATATGCGATCTCCTGCATGTAGATCAAGTTTTAACGCGGTATTTACTGAGAGAACGGCGATATATTTATTGCCTGTTTTGATATTGATGCGTTTTGGTTTAAGGCGCATGGAGGATAATGGTATTTTTATATTTTAACATATTTTTTGAGCGATAGCGAACTCTTCATCGGTCGGGATCACAAGGACGGCGATTTGACTATTTTTTCTCTGAATTTCAAAAGCATTTTGTTTATTTTTTGTCGAATCGAGTTGTATCTGAGGAAAATAGTCACATATTTTTTTTCGGATATAGTAGGCGTTTTCTCCAATCCCTGCGGTAAAGATGAGCGCAGAGAGTCCTTTGAGTGCGGCGCAATAACTTCCGATGTATTTTGCTATATGATAGCAGAAAATCGTGATAGCGAGATTGGCTTTTTTATTTCCTTTTTTTGATTCCTTGAAAATGTCTCTCATATCGGAGCTCATTTCCGAGAGCGCTTTTAATCCTGATTTTTTATTGAAGAGATCGTCGATTTCTTTCGGTGTATTTTTGAGTATTTTTTGGAGATAGAGCCCTATGCTTGGATCAATTGAGCCGCAGCGAGTGCCCATTGGAACGCCTTCAAGTGGAGTAAATCCCATACTGGTATCAATAGAGCGACCGTTTTTTATCGCGGTTACACTGACTCCATTGCCAATATGACAAGAGATAATTTTTTGATAGGGATATTTTTTCTTTTTTAGATATTCTGTTGCTTTTTTTGAAACGTATTCGTGAGATGTTCCATGAAATCCGTATCGACGGATGTGGTATTGGGTGTAGATATCGCTCGGCAGGGCATAACGATGGGGTTTTTCTGGTATTGTATGATGAAACGCTGTATCGAAAATCGCAAATTGAGGTATATTTTTGAAGATTTTTTGTGCTGCTTGAATTCCCTCAATATTGGCGGGGTTATGCATCGGCGCAAGATTCGAGATTTTTTTTATTTCTCGAATGATTTTTGGTGTTAATTTTGTTGTTGAGATATATTTTTCGCCTCCGTGAACTACTCGATGTCCGATTCGATCTATTTTTTTTTCGTTTTGGATGATTTTATGTTTTTTTAACAGATAGAGGAGTTTTTCTAAGGCTTTTTGATGATTTCCAATTGGCAAAGAAATTTTCCATATTT
>CAZTVN010000098.1:0-1637 GCA_964617145.1 uncultured Candidatus Peribacteria bacterium | reverse complement strand
AACGTCAAGCTCGTGCTTATGGTTGACCATTACCTATATTTATTATACTATTACAATAGTCAAAGTATAATCAAAAGATAATATGGCAGATGTAGATATTCACGTTTCTTCAGCAAAAAAGGAATACGTTGTGACACTCGATGCTAATCGGTTTGAGCGTCTTGCAGCCACATTCGGTTTTTTTAATCTTGATTTTTTAAAAAGTTTGAATCAAGCTGAACGTGATATAAAAAAGGGAAAAGCGCGTGAGATTTCATCGCTGAAGGAGCTGCGAAAAAAGAAAGTATTAAAAATCCTTTTAGGATTTTTGTTACCGAAGAATTTGAAAAACGGTTTAGCGAGCTCCCTCTTCAAATTCAGAACAAGGCAGAGAAACAAGAAAGACTTTTTCGCCAGAACCCCTTCTACCCATCACTCCATACAGAAAAACTCTCACCTCATGAGAAAGAAGTATGGAGTTTTCGTATAGACAAAGACTATCGAGTCGCCTTTCGTTTTTATGGTCCGGGGAAAGTTGTGTTTTTGACTGTTGGTACCCATGACTGGATTTACAAAATAGTGCCTCGATATTTTTAAATCGTTTTTTATTTCCATGTATCACGAGTCTGGTAGCCCAAGTGGGAGAACATTGGAACACCTTATTGCAGGAGTTGCACGCTTGGAAAAAGCTCGACACTCCTATTCTCCCTTAATCAATCCACTAAGATCGTTGAGGTCACCACATTCTGTTGCTTTTTTAACTGCTCGCACAAAATCAACTCTTTTTACTGATTGAAAGGTGACAACAGGAAATTTGTTCTTCAAAAGAAAGAGCTCCCCGATAAGCCGAGAGATTCGTCCGTTATAATCGAAGAAAGGATGAATCCAAAGAAAACGATGTATGAGCCATGCGCAGAGCTCAATTTTCTGTTCTTGTGTGCGGGTATGTTTCCTTCGCTCTTTATAATCTTCTTCCCAATCCATCATGTACTGCGGCACCTTAAAATATGTTGGCGGCTCAAAGGATCCAAGCTCAACATTGTGCTTGCGGTAGTTTCCTCCTTCCTCAAAAAGGTTTGCCGTCAGAAGTTTATGAAGGTGTTTTATCGTTCTTTGATTGATTGAGAGATTTTGATAATTGCGAAAAAGGTACTTTTGGACGTTGATAAGATTGTCCATGACAATACTCTCAATCTCTCGCACCGTAAGAATACCCTGTAGCGTCTCTTTATACGTGACAGGAGTTTTTGTCATAGCTAAAACCGAATGGTTTTGTAGGTTCCATCTCGAATAAGATCAAGGGCATCATTTCGGTATCGACGATATGCCTCTTTGCGTGTGAACGGTGTCTCTCGTTCAATTGCCATATTTTCATAGGCAATATCAATAAAACGTTTCACAAAGCGGTTTTGAGCTTCCGTAAGTTTTTTTTGTTTTATCCTATTCATGATTATTGAATTATATCATGTCTCTATAGCAGATCGGACATTTTTGTTATCTACTGTACCATTGCTCTATGAGATATGCCACTCTCTCTTGATGTCTCTCTCTTGAGAACGATGACAGTCCCCGCTCCCTCTTCCCCTCATTTTAATTTTTCTGATTTGGTAGCCCATGGGAGAATCGAACTCCCGTTAACGGCTTGAAAAGCCGCTGTC
>CAZTVN010000097.1:0-1651 GCA_964617145.1 uncultured Candidatus Peribacteria bacterium | reverse complement strand
GGCCCATGCCCACGTCACCCACGATGACCACCCGGCCACGCTCCCGGCACATGGCGAAGGCCTGATTAACAGGCACGTCGCTGGTGGTAGCAGCACATAGAATGACCGCGTCCACGCCATGATCGCCGGCAATCCGGTACGCCGCCGCCACCGGGTCTTCGTGGCCGGCGTTGAAACGGGCACGGAGTATGCCGCCTATTTGGGCCTGAATTATCCAGAGGAGTTTCAGGGAGCGGCCCTCCTCCACGGCGGTTGGAGCGGTCCCCTGAGCGGTTTGATGCAGCCCTCCAGGGATAGAAATAAACGCATCGCTTTTTTCGTCGCAGCCGTGAAAGGCGGAAAGGACTTTCCGGCGATTGAGTCCAAGTCGGAGGAACTTGGAAGGGCGGGCTATGAAATTACCCTTGAGCCTGTCGAGAAGGAAGTGACGCTGGCTCAAATCCAGGAGCGGATGGCTCAGTGGTTTCGTGAAATCTCGGAGCCACGGGCCCGGGGGGAGGAAAAAGGGGAGGCGTCCCGAAAAAGTGTTTACCGTGAAATGGTCCACAATATGTTCGAAGGTTAAGGCATGGAACTGACCGGCGCTAAGATTATTTTGGAATCGCTGAAGCAGGAAGGGGTCGAGGTGATCTTCGGCCTCCCGGGCGGCGCTATCCTCCCGACTTTCGACGCCCTCTATTCACGCCACTTAAATCCGCACCGAGCCGGCCGGCAGTGGGGCGCCTGGGAAGCCGTCCGCTATTTTTCGCTGGCCATCGGGGCGGCCATCGGCGGTTTTATTGTCGTCCAGTTTGGCTTCAACATGCTCTTTTTAACCATGGCTCTCCTCTGTTTTGCCAGTGCGCTCTATATCTTCCGCTTACCGAGTCAAATCCTTAGTTGAGGCTATGATGACACAAGCCTTTGATTTAGTGCGGCGGCGACGCCCAACGCCAACTCGGCCCCCAGCCCGCAGCGACCGCCGCGCCGGAGTTGGATTGTTTGTAATCCTTTTTGTAGCGGCCATCATCATCGCTCTGGCTTCCAATCGCGTCGCCTCCGATTCCTTGCCGCTAACGATTTCTCCGCTAGCCCGACCCCAACTCCCAGTCAAACTCCCTCGCCGACGCCAACCTTCTCCGATTCACCGTCGCCGATCCCAACCGAACTCTCTAAAGCATCAATTACCATTCGTCTCTTAAATGGCAGCGGCACGCCCGGCCAAGCCGCCATTCTCCAAACCAGCCTCAAAAAAGCTGGCTTTACGGTCCGCTCCATCGCCACCACCAAAACCCGCCGCGCCAACACCATCATCTACTACGCCGCCGACCGCCGCCCCGAAGCTGATCTGGTGGCTAGTTTTATCGACAACCGCCTGCTAGTCTTTGAAGAAAATTCCAACCTGGCCAAGCCCGATACGCTCCTGATTATTGTCGGAGCCAAATAATTTAGCTTATAGCTTCATTAGCTTCTTTAGAACTATACGCCCCTAATCAAGCTAATACAGCTAAAGAAGCTATCAATCCCCGCGAGCGCCCGCGCCTCACATGTAGATAACTGCTCTTTGCGCAAAAATCACAGTTTGTTGTTTACATGGGAGGCGCCCGTAGTTTAATGGATAAAACGTAGGGTTGCGAAGCCAAAGACGAGAGGTTCGATTCCTCTCGGGCGC
>CAZTVN010000096.1:0-1664 GCA_964617145.1 uncultured Candidatus Peribacteria bacterium | reverse complement strand
AACGTACCATCTACTGCAATTTTACCATGTCGGCTGCAAAAAGTTCAAAGCTCCTCAACGTATCTTATTTGATACGCTTTCGTCGTTTTTCACATTTTTCGCTCGACATGGTAAAATTTCGTTACGAAGTTACGTTTTTCAGAGGCTCCTAAAGTAAAAGCGCTTAATCCAAAAATCAGATATTAACTCCTTGTAATCTCATGAGCGCATTAAAAGTTTCTCTTCCTCGCGTTACAAGGTCTTTTTTTTCTAGATCTGATATTCCAAAAAGTTCTGATAACCTTTCTGTTAATTCGTCATTATTGACAAATTTCATAATAAGCCGTCTTGCTATCTTTTTAATTTCTGCATTTTCGCTTACGCCGGCTGTTTTGCATTTATGATAAAATTTCCATGCGTCATCTTTTGTTCTAAATTCTATTCTGAACTTTATTATATGGGTTGTTGCTAATCGTGAAAATTTATCTCTTTGAGTTAAGTCGCCGTCTTGTAATTCAAATAGATGCATGAGTTCCAACATTTTCTCCATAAGCGGTCCGTCAATCTCAATGCGCGTAAGTCTATTTAGATGCCTTAGGACTGCGGCGCGCATCTCTTTTAATTTTCGATCTTCTGAGGTTAATGTTTTGACAGCATCAATAATTTTTTGAATATCTTCCAATGGCTCTGCTCTTAAGAGTGTCAAAATTGGGATGGTGCAATCTGTTACATCATCTATTGTTCTCTCTTCTGCTTCCATACTGATTTATTATTTATGGAATCGTGTAATTCCTGTGAAACCAGGTTTTTCGGAGGTTTCGAGTTTTTTGGAGATTAAAAATACAATGAAAAAATATTGAAAGCAAGTTTATTTGCCTCCAGCGGGAATCGAACCTGCATCACGAGCTTCGGAGGCCCGTGTTTTATCCATTAAACTATGGAGGCAAAAGGCGAATTGTAAAGCGAGTCAAAAGGCTTTTTTATTGTAGCGTTTTTTTTTAGAAAGGGAATATTTGAGAGTTGAATTATGCTACAATGCGCATGTTATCTTTTCTTTATGCCTTTTGTTTATCTTAGTCTTGGATCGAATCTTGGGAGAAAAGAATCAAATCTGAAAAAAGCTCTTCGCGAAATGAAGACTCGCAATTTTTGGATCAAGCAAGTTTCTTCTGTTTATAAAACCGAACCGGTGGGAAAAACCGATCAAGCTTGGTTTTTCAATATGTGTGCTATTGTCGATACCCGTTATCCGCCGGATATTCTTTTAAACAAATTGCAGGAGATCGAGCTCGCCTGCGGCCGTGATCGGTCGCAGGAACGAGAAAAATGGGGGCCTCGGACTATCGATATTGACATTCTTTTTTTTGAAGATGTTATTCTTGATACTCCCAATCTTAAAATTCCTCATCCTCTCATGCACGAACGCCGGTTTGTGCTTGTTCCGCTTAATGAAATCGCGCCTCTTTTTACTCATCCTGTTTTGAAAAAAACCGTACATCGTCTCTTGATGGAGTGCCCTGATGCCAGTATAGTGGAGCCGTTGTCACGTATGGCTTTGAAGAAAAATTATTAGGAAAGTCGAGTTTTTAGTATGTGTTTATTTTTTATGACGACCCAGGAACTTCAAAAACTTATCATCCTTCTTCGACTTGATATTCTTGAGATGATTCACCTCGCGCAGTCGG
>CAZTVN010000095.1:0-1683 GCA_964617145.1 uncultured Candidatus Peribacteria bacterium | reverse complement strand
AACACTGCTTCGAACAAAACAAAATCACAAAAAGCTCTTGCAGCGACTCATCAAATAGACAAGAAAACCTCCGCATCTGATTTTGGGATTGATGAAAAATCTCTTGAAAATCGCACCCAAGCCTCAGCCGCAAGTTTCCCCGAACCTGACGAATTCAATATTTACCTCAATTTTGACGATCCACTTGGAAACAGTTCTGTGGTGACTGATTATGAGGGAAATGTTGTGGAAGTGACCGACTACAAGCCGTATGGAGAAACCAATGTTCATGTGCAGTTTGATGAGCAGGGGGAGGAAATCCTCGATTCGGAAGAATCAGTGACTCCTTATTCATACAACGACAAAGAAAAAGATCCTGAAACTGACCTGAATTACTATGGAGCGAGGTACTACAATGCGGCCACAGGAAAATTTACGAGTCAGGATCCGGCGCTTTTCAGCGAAGAATATCTCGAAAAATCCCTCGAAGATCCGCAGAGACTCAATACCTATGCTTATGCGAGGAATAATCCGGTCATGTTTATTGATGAAGATGGAAAAAGTCCTGTTGGATATATTTTTTGGGGATTAGGAGCAAGATGGCTTGAATCAAAAGGATATTACATCTCGGCTTATTTTCTAGAATATGCGAGAAGTTTTTGGCCATCTTTTTCATCTGAAAAAGCTCCACTTAACTTTAATAGTAATACTCAAGTAGCTCAAACAATCCAGAAATCTGAAAAATTTCAAAACGAATATGAAAAAATTAAAACAAGGATAGCCCGAGGGGATTTAACAGGAGAAGGTGATATTCGTCTTAATTTATCTAAAAATCAAGATCTTGTTTATTCTTTTGGTAAAGTGAATTATAAGTATGAAGCTGTAGAAAAAGAAAAGAATCAATATAATATCATCGTTACTGTTGAGGATACTTACAATTTTGACGAATTTCGTGTTGATAACTGGCTTTATGATCTTGCAGAAGAATTGGATTTAGGTGATGTTGCGAATGATATGGGACGTATAAGCCAGCTTATAAAGGAACTAAAAACGTTTGAAATTACTGTTAATATTCAAGAGAATGGAGTACATATAGATACTTTACCAAGACCGAAAGGTAAAGCTACCCTACAACAAAATAAATGAAAAAATTCACTTGGATAAAAATAAAGAAAAAATATCGAATAGGATGTTGTATTCTTATGGTAATAGTTCTTGTTTTGTATATTCTCCCTCCTTTATTTTTTATTTTAAGTATGACATTTGTAGGAAATGAAAAAAGTAAATATCCCAGTGCAGGAAAAGATACGATAACTGTACTTGGAGATGGCCGTTTTCAAATAGACGAAGGTTTTTATACAAGAAGTCTCTATGATGCCAAATCAGAAGAATCTATTGTGTATGATATTGAACAATATGTCATAAAGTCACCTTTTATCTATGTGATCGGCTACTATAGCGACGGTTATCCGCCTGTTTCCTATTTATCTCTTAAAGATGGGGAAATTTATTTTTATGAAGATCAAGGGATACTATTAACCGAAGTTCCGAGTTATCTTATTTTGAATTACGAAACCGCTGAGTTAAGAACGTATGTCCATTGGAAAGACGTTTCTTTAGCTGATAAAACCATTTTTAATACCCCTCTAAAAGAATGTAGAAATTGGCGAAAGCAAGATTGTTGGGAAAAAAGTTTACCGAAAA
>CAZTVN010000094.1:0-1918 GCA_964617145.1 uncultured Candidatus Peribacteria bacterium | reverse complement strand
ATCACCGCAGGGATGGTTCCGATAACAAGACATAAAAGCAAAAATCTATATGATGCGGCATCTTCATTGACCCGAGAACCTACAAATTTCCGAAGAAGTTGTTCGCTCGGAGAAATTTGAGGTTTCAAAGTTTTTCCAAAGATCCCCAAAATGATTCCTAAAAAATCTCGCCAAAAATAAATAAAAATAGCAAGTAATGTCCCCATGTGGACGACGACATCGAAACTTTTGAGTTCAGAAACCGAAAGTCCGAAAAACCATTCCGCCAAAATTAAATGGCCTGACGAAGAAATAGGAAGAAATTCGGTAATTCCTTGGAGTATCCCAAGCAAAATGGCTTGTAGTAAAGTCATAAGGAAATTAAAAATAGGGATAAACTTCTTCGTAACCAAATTTTACACAGTGCAGAAGTAAACATTTTTTTTGAGTATCTTTTTAATGTTTAAAACTCCGAATACCAGTGAAAGCCATGGGAATACCAAGTTCATCGGCTTTTAAAATTACTTCATTATCGCGAACAGATCCTCCCGGTTGAATGATGGCAGAAAGTTTGGCCTGATGCGCTTCGATCACTGAGTCAGCAAAAGGAAAAAAAGCGTCGGAAGCCATAACCGAACCAGCGATATTTTCTCCGCCTTTATGTACAGCAAGCCAAACACTATCTACTCGAGACATTTGACCTGCCCCAATGCCAGTCGTAACACCATTTTTGGCAAAAACCACTGCATTGGATTTTACATGTTTCGCAACCGTCCGGGCAAAAAGCATATCTTCAATCTGTTCATCGGTCGGCAGAGTTTGAGTAACAATCTTCAAATCTTCTTTTTTTATGTGAGAAAGGTCAGAATTTTGAACCAAAATTCCACCACCAACACTTTTAATATCACGTTCTTTTGGATTAATACGAAAATCGCCAACTTCAAGAAGCCTCAAATTGTTACGTGTTTTCAAACTTTTTAAAGCTTTTTGAGTAAATGAAGGAGCCGCGATGATTTCAACAAAAATGTGTTGTTCCTGTATAAAACGGGTAATTATTTCATTGCACGGCCTGTTCAGAGCGATAACACAGCCAAAAGCGGATTTTGGGTCACAAAAGTACGCCTTCATAAAAGCATCATCGATCGTTTCGCCTTTAGCGACACCGCAAGGATTCGTGTGCTTAATAAGAGCCGCAACAGGAAAATTGAAGTCTTGTACAAGTTTTAAAGCGCTATCTGTATCAAGAATATTATTATAAGAAAGTTGCTTCCCTTGGAGAATTTTAGCATTCGTGACATTGGGATAAACATTGGAAAAATCTCGGAAAAAAGCTGCTTTTTGGTGAGGATTTTCACCATAACGGAGACTTAAAACTTTTTCATAGTGAAGATCAAGAAGCTCTTTTTCACTTTGAGACCCGTGAAAATAATCAGAAATAGCTTGGTCATAATGAAAAGTTTTTTCAAAAGCCTTAAGCGCGAGCTTGCGGCGAGTTTCCAAAGTAGTGCCTCCATAATGCCTCATTTCATCTAAAACAAGAGCATAATCTCTTGGGTCGGTAACTACGGTCACAAAGTGAAAATTTTTCGCTCCAGCGCGAAGTAAACTTGGTCCACCAACATCAATCATCTCAATAATCTCATCTTCTGTAACATCTTCCTTGCGCAAAGTTTCTTCAAACGGATAAAGATTTACAACCACAAGATCGATAAAAGGAATATTATGTTCTTGAGCTTTTTGAGCATCATCGCCATTCCGTTTGGCCAAAATACCACCAAAAATGCGTGGATGAAGCGTTTTCACTCTTCCTCCAAAAAGTTCAGGAAAATCAACAAAATCAGAAACCTCGATAACAGGAATTCCCGAAGCTTTGATGATGTCCGCTGTCCCACCAGTTGAAAGGATCTCAATACCACTTAAATGAAGCGCTTTGGCAAAA
>CAZTVN010000093.1:743-2048 GCA_964617145.1 uncultured Candidatus Peribacteria bacterium | reverse complement strand
TCCCCGACTTTATGTTTGGTAAGAAGATAATGGAAATATTCGGCGGCGAGATGATTGATTTCAAAAATCTTTTTATCGGTATCGGCGGTGTGGCGGTCAACCTGCCGGCGCTCAAGCTTGACGCCGGTTTTTTCGGCCAGATATTCCAGGGCTTCAACAAAACTCATGCCTTCGTATTCTTGTAAAAAGGTGAATACATCGCCTGATTTACCGCATCCGAAACATTTAAAAATTCCCAGGTCGGGGGAAACGGTAAAACTGGGGGTTTTTTCGGAGTGGAACGGGCACAGGGCCAAAAACCGGCGGCCGCGCTGTTTGAGAGGAATACGGTCGTTGATCAACTGGGCGATATCAACTTTGGATTTGATCTCGGCAACTTGATCGGACATCTTGACAGAATAATATCACTAGCATAAAATAATGGCAAGGACATTGTATAATGAATTATATTGCTTCCATTACCAGCCAAGGCCAGCTGACGATCCCGAAGCGTTTGCGGGAAAAGTACGCGCTGAAAAAAAACTCAAAAGCCGTCATTAAAGATGTCGGGGCGAAAATAGAAATTCGGCCCCTGCCATATCAAGACTTGCTGTCCCTGCGAGGGATTCTTCACGATAACCCAGTGGTAAAAGCAAACCGGGGAAAACCGCTTCAGCAAATAATTGAGGAGGAAAGCGCGGCTTTTGAAAAAGCGATGGCGCAGAATGTGGCCGAAGAAATGGGATTGCCGCCGCTAACAGAATGGAATGATGCAACTCCAACTTGATACTAACGCGCTACTCCGATATACCACCAATGATGTCCCCAAAGAGGCGGATATGGTGGAAATGCTGATTAAAAAGGCAAAAGAGGGCACGGTATCACTATATATCTGCGAGCCTATTTTTATTGAAACCGCAGTTATGCTGAAGCAATATTTTAAGTTTCCGAAAGGAAAAATTGTTTCCGCGCTCTCCTTTCTGATAAATTCTCCGGAGCTGCATATTGAAAATCGACAAAACTTGTTGCGGGCGTTGGGCGTGTATGCCGAACATTCGGTTGATTTTGTCGATTGCGTTCTTCTTGTCAGGGCGCAAACGCAAAAACGGCAAGTTTTTACTTTCGACTCCAAATTGGCTCTCTTGGCTTCGTCGCAGGAAAAAGCAAATTGAGGGTATAATTCTGTTTAAGGTGAGGTGCCGGAGTGGTTTAACGGGCCGCTCTCGAAAAGCGGTATGGCCGCAAGGTCATCGTGGGTTCAAATCCCACCCTCACCGCAACGTAAGAAATTGCAAGGCAATTTCAACGTTGCTGGAACGTTGAAGT
>CAZTVN010000093.1:0-733 GCA_964617145.1 uncultured Candidatus Peribacteria bacterium | reverse complement strand
TCTTAAGAAAATTTCTTACGTCCCGCCGCGTCTAATGTGATGTTCTACTACACTTATATCCTCCAAAGTCTGAAAGATAAAAGTCTTTACATCGGTTACACCGCAGATCTGAAGAAAAGATTTAAAGGGCATAATAGTGGAGAGAACAAGGCCACTAAACCGTTTCGCCCATACAAACTTATTCACTATGAAGCTTTTTTGAATAGAATTGACGCTAAACATCGAGAAGAATACTTAAAATCCGGCTGGGGGTTTAGGAGTATTAAGAAAATGCTGAAAAATTATTTAAGCCAAAGTTAATAAGCCAAGCGTGCAGACAGTGGCATGGCGTAATAAATTTTCTACGAAAATTTAAACGCCACGGTAACGTTTAAATTGTAAAACAATTTATTACGTTACGAAAATCGCCAAAGCGTTAGGCGTTCCAATGGAAGATTTAGTAAAGTAAATTTTTATGACAAACTACGATATTTTTTCAAAATTCTACGATGCGGTAATGGGCAATAGAGAAAAAACCGCAGAGAAAATTTGCACCTTTATTAAGCAGGGCAATCCAAAGGCAAAAAATGTCTTAGAGCTTGCTTGCGGCACTGGTGCAGTTTTGAAATATCTTGCCAAAAGTTACAAGGTAAGTGGCCTTGACCTTTCAAAAGGAATGCTTGCCGTTGCAAAGAAAGAGGTACCGCAAGCAAAACTTTATCACCAAAGCATGGTGAACTTTAAGATATCAGAA
>CAZTVN010000092.1:0-2178 GCA_964617145.1 uncultured Candidatus Peribacteria bacterium | reverse complement strand
CGTACATTTCATTTGCTTGTTTATGATAAATATTAATGATGATACTATCCTCGTTGGCACCACTGATCTTCGGAATGAAATTCCTCAACTCATGAAAGAGGCGAAGTTTAAAAAAATTATTGTTATGAAAAGAGGAAAACCCATTGGAGTTCTTGAAAATATCGAACAACATGAAGAAAAAGAGCATCTTTTAGACACATTTGAGGAACTTGTTTTAGGTTCTATTGCTAAAGAAAGATATAAAGATAGCACTGCTAAAAATTTTGTTCGTGCTGAAATAGTAGCGAAAAAAATTGGGCTAAACCTAAAAAAGATTTAAATGCCATACAAGATTCTTTTTCACGAACTTGTTCTAAAAAACGATTTCAAAAAAGTATCTCTTTTTGATCAGAAAAAGATTTTTCGGGCTATTCAGAAAAAACTCGCCTTTGACCCTCTCTCTTTTGGGAAACCTCTTATTGGTGATCTTAAAGGATATTATAGATTTCGCGTCGATCCTTATCGAGTAATATATCGGATTGAAAAGAAGAGTGTTGTTGTATTGGTGCTTACAATAGGATTGCGAAAAGATTTTCTTGTCTATCTAGAAGCGGCAAAAAGACTGCATCTTTTGTGAGTATAAAATGAAACTCCGCCCTTACGGATTTAGCCACGGATATCCCTCCAGCTATAATGGAAGCTGGATTTCAACTTAAAAAATAATCATCAAATTCCTCTGTAAACCTCCTTTCTGTGTTTTATCGTGAGAATAAGGAGAATCTGGATATTTCCTTGTTTGTCGATATCAAATATGGCTCTGTAACTGCCTATGCGAAATCGGTATGTTCCAAATTTTGAGGATTTCAATTTTTTCGCGAAATTCAAAGGATTCTTTTGTTTGCGAAAAAATGTTATCTTTTCGACGATATGTTTTGCCATCACTTTTGGCAATTCCTCCAGATCTTTTAAGGCTCTTTTTGTATACCTGACTTGATATCCATTCATATTCCCAATCTTTTATACACTTCAGCTTCTGTGTACACTTCGCCTCTTTTAACTTGAGATCGAGCTTCCTCAATATCTGCAGCAAGTTTTTCAAGGATGACTTCTTCATCGTCCAAAGGGCTTACTTCTAAAACAGGTTTTGAATGATACATCACTATATAACGGATATTTTTCTTTTTTGCCTCTTTCCAAAGGCTTGTGATATTTTCTCTGAAATTTTTTATCCCAATAATTTTCGTAGTCATGCGATAAAGTTAAAACGTACAATTAAAGTGTACATATTTTTTTTTATTAGTCAAGCTTTTTTTAAGAAGAGAGAAAATTTTTTCTCTAAACCACTTGCATATAATTGATCAAATTTTATAAAATAAAGTATCCTTGAATTCTTTTTATGAAAATTTTATGAAAAAAACTTTCGCACAGCTCTTTATAGCTGGCTTCCTTGTCGTAGGATTTTTCCTCACCCCTGCTGCCTCCGCCTCTAAAGCCTCGTCAGCTTCTTCACCCATCAACTGGGATGATATTCAGTCCATACTCCACTTAGGAACATGGATGGAAACTGATTCCGCTATTTATCCGAAAAACCTTGAAAAAAATATCGGGATCGGAACATCCGCGCCTCAAGTCACGCTCGATGTTTTTGGAAACGCTCACATCTCTCAAGTTTTGGAAGTCGGGGATGGTAATACCGGATCCATGGAGATATCGGGTTCTGAAGCAGAATTTGTTATCGGCAATCCCACGATAAATTCCGCCAATGCTGGCAAAATAATTTTTCGGGAAGAAAATAAAGACAGTTTTACTTGGTGGAATAATGGGGAAAGCGACAAACTCACGCTCAAATCCTATGATGCAAATGACATTATGGTAATAAAACGAAGCGGCTATATAGGAATCAATGGAGTGACGAATCCAAGTTCGCCATTAAGTGTTTCGGGGATTATCGAATCATCAGGTGGGTTCAAATTGACGAGCGGAGGAGTGACGTTTCCGGACGGCAGCACACAAACCACGGCATTTTTCTCACATCCTGCGGACAGTTTCACGAGTACGCAGGTGAGCAATGTACAATCAAATAAACTTTCAGACGGAACAACTCCATGGACAGCAAACATGCCACTTGCAGGAGGAAGCTTCACCGGACAAGTAAACTTTCCATTGTCTGGAGTCTGGAATGCATTGGGAAGAGTGGGA
>CAZTVN010000091.1:0-2304 GCA_964617145.1 uncultured Candidatus Peribacteria bacterium | reverse complement strand
TTGTAAAGCTTTTCATCGGTCCATGACTGATCAAAACTAACAAAAGGTACAAACGCAAATCTTTCCCGAGTTATATCTTGAGAAAAAGAGAGCAAAGAAGCTAGAAATCTTACAAATCTAGTTCTTACATATTCTTTACAATTCTCTGCCTGCTCCTTTTTCTCAAAAGCTCCCAAAATAATATAGGATTCTGTACAAACCTGATTAGGCTTTAAAATTTCTACTCGTGAGAGAACTCTTCTCGTTCCATCTTTGTCAGGTTGCCCCGCATGATCATGGGATGTTTTCGATGTCATGACCTTCCATTTTTTAACCATGCCATGCCCTGCAGTAACTCGTGAAGACTCAACTGGTCCTTCGCCCTTTGATGAGATCATAAATAGATCTCCCTTTTTACTTGGTCGATCGTTTGTTTTTAATCCAAATGGCCTAACTGCCGATATTATTTGAGTGAGCTTTTTCTCTTTTTCTGATTGCACTTTTTTTAATATCGACACCGCGGGATCTAACCGAATGAATACATCAAATTCATTCAATGGTCTTGTTGACGAATATGTTTTGTCTTTAAATTTATTGATGATATGACAATCTCCCGGATTGTCTTTTTCCCAAAGAAAATAACAAACACCCCCAGCTATATCAACTCCAGGAAAGCATTCTCTTGCGTCAATATAGTCAACAATTTTTCTTGTTCTATTGTCATTTAACATTCCGTCTCTAAAATCATTCAATCCCATGCCACCAGCAAACCAGCGCGAGGGAATGATCATCGTCAAAAAACGCGGATTGAGTTTTTTCGCTTGAGTAACAAAAAAGTGATAGATTGGTTTTGCTTGCCGACCAGACCCACCAGTGTCTAATTGATACGGCGGATTGCCTATAATGACATCAAATTTCATATTTTTTATTTTATCAGATAAATCATTATGAATAAATTGGTAAGCGTGAGTCTCGAGTCCTTCCTCGCGCTGATACTCTGACTGGCTGGCACCACAAAAAGAACATCTACTATTTTTCCAATCATGAACTGTTTTTTCAAAAAAAATATTACCTTGTTCATTATCAAAAGAAGTGGCAGTAGAATACTTTCCGTTAGCATTTTTTGAACAATACAAACTGCGTCTAGAAAGTAGCGACGTTAATTCAGTAATACCAATTCCAAAAAGCTGCTTTTCATAAATGTGATCAATGCGTTTTTGAATATCGGGAATTTCTTCTTTCAGTCCTTCTATCAATCTTTTTGCAATTTCACGAAGAAACACCCCAGACTTGCATACCGGATCAAGAAAGGTTGTGTTTCTATCTTTCCAAATTTCTTTAGGGAGCAGATCCAATATTTCATTTGCTAATTTTGGCGGAGTAAAAACCTCATCACTGCTAAGATTCGCTAAACATGACAAAACATCAGGATTGTAGTTATTTTGCATCTTCATAGTTGAGTGACAAATAGTGGACTAATGGAAACTCTTTGACAGGCCTTGGTGAAAGAACAGTCTCGCCTGTATCAGATATTTCTCTTATTGAAAAAAGACTTGGCGTCCTCGAGTCAAACTCTGCAAGATCAAGAAATTGAAAATCTCTTCTTTTTATCATCCCACCATTTACTAACGCCCATTCAGAAAATATTATGTATTCCATTCCATTACCTATTTTTAAAGTCAGAGCGTCACCCTGTAATATGTTTCGTTTTAATACGAAACGAATACTTTCTCCAAGCTCATGCTTACACTTGTCTTTATATAACCCTGAATATACATCGTTAAAGATACTATAAAGTCGCTCAATGCATGCCTCGATATTGTCTTGCAATAATTCAACTCCATATATACTACTGATAGCAAGAAACGCCGTTCGCTCAAATTCAACCTGACTCGAACCATATCTCCTCTTTACTATTGAAAGTTTTCTTTCAAGGATTGGGGCCAAAAAATTTCCATTACCACAAGCAGGCTCAAGGAAACGAGACTCTATTCTTTCTGTCTCGTTTCTAACCAACTCAAGCATAGCATTCACCTCCCGCTCATTGGTGAATACCTCGCCATGATCTTTAATTCTTTGTTTGGACGCTATCTGCATAGATAGTTTTATTCTTCTTCAGAGATGTCCTCATCTCAATTACAGAAAAACCTCTTGTTCATGCCACCCTGATTGATATAGCGACATACCTAATCATGGGTAGCACAAACAAAAGGTTTTTGGTATGTCGCTAACGTTAATTATCTCTCTCTTGAGCTTGAATGTCAATTGGAGTAAAGAAAAACAAGGCATTTCTGCCTTGCTCCCTCAAGATATGAGATATTACTC
>CAZTVN010000090.1:243-2371 GCA_964617145.1 uncultured Candidatus Peribacteria bacterium | reverse complement strand
TTTTTGTTTTCGTTGGGTCTTTTCCCGTAGCAATTAACTTGTGGACGATATCTCTTTCAGTTATTATTCCTTTGGCGTGTTTTCCTCCTTTGTCCTGGAGGACGATTAACGAGCCTACATCATGTTTCTTCATGATTTTGGCTGTTTCAATAATCGTCATGCCGAAGTGAGCTACGATTACTGTTTTTGTCATAAGGTCTCCTACCTTTAATTCTGATACCATACTATAGTTAGCTAGGATAAGGTTTAAATAGGGTTAGCCAAATGGTAACACTTCAAAATTTTTCCATCTCGTAAAGTTTCGATTCTACGGCGTTTCTCAGATTTTCGATGTAATTTTCGTTTTTTAGGCGTGCCGTCATGTAAAGCGACAGCTGCATGGCATAGCTTTTTTCTCCTGCCAAGCTTCTGTGCTGCTGGCTTATTCTCCTCTTAAGCACAGCATGCCTTAGTGCTCTTTCTGCCCTGTTATTGGTAGGTTCAGCTTCTGCAATTTCCAAAAATGTAAACCATTCCCCCCAATAACTCATTATGTAGTTCATTGCTTTATCTGCATTTTTCCCTAAATGTTTTACTGTCTTCATCAATGCCATTAACCTATTTTCATATTCCTCTCTAAGCTGAATTGATACACCTCTATTCTTCTTGTCCTCCTTTGCATTATGAAATAGCAGTTTCAAGTCCTCTACAAACTGCCAGTAATCCTGCATCTCATCTTCTGAATAAAAATAATGTTCTGGTTTATCTCCAATTCTACACAAGTGAGCCCAGCACCTCTGCATTCTTTTTGAAATTTCATTATATGCTTTATAACCATCTGATGTGCTGACTCCATCTGCATTATATGGCAGTTTCTTTGCATTAGCATGTTGTCTGGTTTTTTCTATTCTGTAATATGCTGCCCTGATAGTAGTAGCTACCCACAACCAGTTTGTTACCCCGTTTTTTCTCCATCCGGTTTCATCCCTGAAAGTTACTTTGGATTTTTTGATTTCCGATTCTATTTTTTCATATTCATTTCCAAGATAATTTTTCAATTTTGCAAGGTTATTGCTTACAGAAGCAGGAGAAATAGAAATACCAAAAATAGTTTTGAACAGGTTGCTGATTTCATCAACGCTAAGGTTAGCACCAACAGATAAAACAGACATTATTATTACTGTCAGAAGGTCAAACTTTGAATTTGGCAAAGCGTCAGGCACTTTTGACCTTACTTCTTTTTTGCATTCTCCGCAGTAGTATTCTGGAATTGCATATTGGACATTTTCAACCGCTGGCAGTTTTATTTTTATGACTGTCCTGTGATTTACTCTTTTCTTTCTCTTCAGCCGTTTACTGCCACAATGAGGACAACATTCCAGCTTAAGTTTTTCTTTCCTATGTATTTTTTCAGGTCTTTCATTTCTTATGTTGGATTTTTTGATTTCATCTTTTTCTTCTTTGAATTCATATCTCCTTATCTCTACCGATGATTTCATGAAAGGTGGAAGTGAACCTGATGGAGTATTTTCATTATCATATTTTCTGAGCTGTTTTAGGAGTTTCTCCAGCTCTTTTTGATATTCCTTAAGCTCCTGCTTCAGTTCCTTGTTTTCTTTGAGGAGCTGTTGACTCTTTTCATAAAGCTCAGATAACTGTTGCCTTAGCTGAGCATTCTCAGCTCGTATTTGTTCTTCGTTCATGGGAAATAACGAAGATAATTAGATAAAAAAATTCTTACGCTTTTCGGTTCACGTTCTCGAGTTCGGAATAATTATAAACTCTTACGCAGAAATTGCATAAACATTCTGGGCTGTTTACCCATCGGAAAACCCCCATAACCAATTTCAAGAATTCGTTTCATAGTTATATAAGATGTTTCAAAATGTTTAAATAGCTTTTGAATCTAGACGGAAAACTTTCGTTCAGCCCAGTATTTTTTAGATGCGTCCGGAAATCCAAATATTGAACCTAATAACAAATTTAGCTCAGGATAGTTTTTTATTTCTGGTGTCATTAATAAATCTCATGTCACTAGAATCGAAATCATTAGAACTGCACAAAAAACTTCGTGGTAAGATTACAATCAAAGGAAAAACAAAAATAAAAACCACGCATGACCTTGCACTACTTTACACCCCTGGAGTAG
>CAZTVN010000090.1:0-233 GCA_964617145.1 uncultured Candidatus Peribacteria bacterium | reverse complement strand
CAGCACTTTTCCTTTTTTTCTGGTGCTCTGCCAAAAATGCCGCTAATTTATCCACCAGTATCTGTTTCAATTCTCCGGTAAGCAATTTGCCAGAATGATAATCATCGTGCATCTGTCTTAATTTTTTATTATTAGGTTCAAACAATATGTTAAGCCACTGGTAGGCAACATCTTTGTCAGTGTTTCCGCCCAATCTTCTATGTTCTTCCACAGTTGCCTGCCCGCCGCTGAAC
>CAZTVN010000089.1:0-2405 GCA_964617145.1 uncultured Candidatus Peribacteria bacterium | reverse complement strand
GAGGTTAAAGTCACTTTCATTCTAACTTCCCCCAATGTTTTCTTTAATATAACCATTGTGAGCACTTACAGTCCACGATCTTGAAAGAAGTACGAATTGATGATAAGGTATCTGAGACGTTTTTCCTCCGGCGACGTCGCCAAGTGGCTTAAGGCAGCGGTTTGCAAAACCGCCATCTCGTGGGTTCGAATCCCACCGTCGCCTCATTAAAAAATAAGGGTCAGTAGCTCAATCGGTAGAGCAGTAGCCTCTTAAGCTATTGGTTCTGGGTTCGAGTCCCAGCTGACCCAATCTACATAGGAAAAAACCGTTCGGGAAATATACGTCAAGCGAATTTCAGTCATTTTTTAACCAACTTTTTAGGAAAATTTTAGAAATTCCATATATAATGCAAATAGAATAAAAAAAAATCTCAATGAAAACAGTAAAAGCAAAAAATAAACAACTCTTGACCAAAGATTACCTCAATAAAACCCTTGATGAACGTCTGAAAAATTTCGTCACCAAAGACTACCTCGATAAAACCCTTGATGAACGTCTGAAAAATTTCGTCACCAAAGATTACCTCGATGAACGATTAAAAAACTTTGTAACAAAAGATTATTTGGATAAACGTTTTGATATGTTTTGGGAAAAAATACAAAGCACTTTCGTCACTAAAAACGAGCTTCAAAAAGAAATTCAAAAAATTTATGACACCTTAGAGAAAATTTTACACATCCTCGAAAACCAAGAATGGCCAATCTTTAAACATGTTGTAACAAAACACGGCGAGAACCTTCACAATCACGAAAAGAGAATTCGTCGACTCGAAAAAGCAATACAACATGAACAATCTTCATAAAAATGCTTCGTATTCCTGATAAAAAAACGCGATGTACCTAAATCTTTTATTCTAGGGAACAGATGAAAAACTCACCTTGCTTCATGTAGTCACCGCCCCCTCTCTCGCAGAACCAACGGTTTCACGATATTTCGCAAGAAAACCTTTTGTATAAGCGGATACTTTCGGTTTCCAATTTCTCCGACGATCTTCAAGTTCATCATCAGAAACATGAAGCGTAATCGTATTTTCTTTCGGACGTATTTCAATGATATCGTTTTCCTGAACAAGACCAATAACACCACCTCTGTACGCTTCAGGAGCAATATGACCAACCATAATTCCATGAGTCCCACCAGAGAATCGCCCATCAGTAATAAGCCCAACATCCTTCGAAAGACCAGCGCCAACAAGGGCTGAGGTAACAGAAAGCATTTCTCGCATACCCGGGCCGCCTTTAGGCCCTTCAAAACGGATAACAATAATATCCCCTTTCACCATTCGCCCCTGCAAAATAGCATCCAAAGCATCTTCTTCACATTCAAAAACTCTCGCCGGTCCTTGCAGACATTCCACTTCCTTTCCACTCAACTTTATCACACAGCCTTCAGGAGCAAGATTACCATAAAGAACACGAATATGATGTCCAGCAAGAGAAAGTGGCTTTGAAACAGTAAAAAGAACATGCTGATTTTCAGGAACCAAACCAAAAGATTCCAAATTTTCTCGAACCGTTTTCCCCGTAACCGTTATACAATCGCCGTAAATAAGGCCAGCATCAAGAAGCTCTTTCATAACAACAGGGACGCCTCCAATACGATTCAGATCCAGCATCACATATTTTCCAAAAGGCTTCATATCAGCTAAAAGTGGAACTTTTTCCGAGACCTTCTGAAAATCATCCAAAGTAAGATCCACTTGAGCCTCATGAGCCGTGGCAAGAAGATGAAGAACGGCATTCGTAGACCCTCCAAGTGCCATAACAACAGCGATAGCATTCAAAAAAGCCTCACGACTCATAATGTCGCGTGGATAAATTCGCTCATCAATAAGATGTAAAACCGCAAGAGAAGCTCGATGGCACTCTTCAATTTTTTCTTGACTTAAAACATTCTCAACAGTGACAGCAGGAGTAGATGCAAAACCAGGAAGACTTATGCCAAGCGCTTCATAGGCGGATGCCATAGTATTGGCGGTATACATACCTCCACATGAGCCGGCGCCAGGACAAGAATGACACTCAATGCCACGAAATTCTGCATCATCAATTTTTCCACTTCCATACTGCCCAATGGCTTCAAAAGTGCTCACTATTGTAAGGTCTTGTCCCTTATAACGACCAGGAAGAATGCTTCCTCCATAAACAAAAACACTCGGAACATTCGTGCGAGCCAAAGGCATCACAGAACCAGGAATACTCTTATCACAACCTCCAAGAGTCAGCGCTCCATCACAATAATACGCTTCAATCATGGTCTCGATACAATCAGCAATGAGATCACGACTCGGAAGGGAATACTTCATTCCTTAGGTTAACATAGTAATACCGTCACTCACGAAAAAAAAAAAAAAAACAATAGGC
>CAZTVN010000088.1:0-2417 GCA_964617145.1 uncultured Candidatus Peribacteria bacterium | reverse complement strand
CGTCACGACCTCCGCCGAGCATTGGAGGCCATTATAAAAGGAAAAAACCCAGATGAAAACCAGCATCCTTCCATTGGTTGTTCCATAAAATGGAAAGAGTAGTGCTTATTTAAGGAACCTCATTTTGAGCAAACTAAATTACAAAAAAAACAACTTTAAGAAGGTCGCTGGGACTTTTTCGGGATAGTGGAAGGAGAAGGGGCTTGAAACTTGGAAATAGCCTTCGCAAGACGTGATTTTTTACGAGCCGCCGTATTGCGGTGAATGATGTTTTTCTTTAAAGCCTTATCGATTTGACTATAAGCTTTTTGCAACATTTTTTCAGCCTCGTCTTTTTTCCCTGTCTGGAGAATTTTAAAAATATTTTTTATAGCAGTTTTTACTTTCGAGCGCGTTTCATAGTTGCGATTTTTCCGTTTCGCAGATTGACGCATGGCCTTTTTAGCTGATCGAATAACCGGCATACATTCTTAAAATTAAAATAATCAAAACGTGCGCTAACTATAGGAAAGGATAAGGTCTTTGTCAAGAAAACAAGGGATAATTTTCAGGAATTGATGGGTAAAATGGTAGCAGCATTTATTTTTGGAGTGCCTCGCGTTATTTTGGGAACCTTACCCTACCACGAAACATTCTCTTGTCCCTTACAAAACCTTTTATCAATCGCTATAATAGGTTTAAAAAATATCTGTCTTATCCGATATGTTTGCAAATATTTTACAAAAACTCATCGAAAAAAAGGATTTGACCTTTGAAGAAGCGAGAAAAGTGATGCAAGATATTATGGAAGGAAATCTCACAGAAGGAGAGATAAGTGCTTTTCTTGTAGCATTGCGCTCAAAAGGAGAAACGATCGATGAGATAGCAGGATGTGCTTCAATAATGAGAGAAAAAGCCATCACCATAACACCAAAAGTAGAAAGTCTTGTGGATACTTGTGGAACAGGAGGAGACTTAAGTAATACCTTTAATATATCAACAACAGTAGCATTTATAGTCGCAGGTTGTGGTATAAAAGTTGCTAAACACGGTAACAAAGCCGCATCGAGTCGAAGTGGCAGCGCTGATGTTTTGAAAGCCCTCGGGGTAAACATAGACTTGAAGCCAGAAAAGGTGAAACAAAGCATAGAAGAAATAGGAATAGGATTTCTTTTTGCCCCACTTTTTCATCCTGCCATGAAAAATGTGGTCCCAATCCGTCAAAAATTAAAGATAAAAACTGTATTTAATTTACTCGGACCACTGACCAATCCTGCAAAAGCTCCGTACCAAGTTATAGGAGTTTTTGATGAAAATTTGACGGAAGTATTTGCTAGAGTATTAGATCAGTTAGGAACAAAACATGCCTTGGTTGTGCACGGCAGCGGTCTGGATGAGGTTACGAACACAGGAAGAACAAAAATTACTGAAATAAAAAACGGAAAATTGAATACTTTTTTTATTCAACCAGAGGATTTTTCGTTACAAAGATGCTCTCCTGAAGATTTGAAGGGGGGAGAGCCGCAGCAGAATGCAGAAATCACACTTGCTATTCTAAAAGGCGAAAAAGGACCAAAAAGAGATATTGTCACAATGAACGCCGCTGCGGCTCTCCTCGCTTGCGATAAAGCCCAAGATTTTCCTGAAGGAATTACCATGGCGGAACAATCCATCGATTCCGGAAAAGCTCTAAAAAAACTTAAAGAGCTGAAGAGCTTTAGCAAGGAGGTCTGAAAAATTTTCAGCCGAAAAAGGTTCCTATGATAAAAAAAACAATTATTCTCGCATCAAAAAGCCAGCGCCGAAAGGATCTTTTAAAGCAGGCAAAAATCCATTTCACAGTTCATGTAAGCGCCTTTCAGGAAATGGAAACTCGCCAAATGAGCAGAAAAAAATACACTTCCAAAGAATATGTATTACAAAATGCCTGCGGAAAGGCAAGAAATATCGCTCTTCATTATAAAGATGCCATTATCATAGGCGCTGATACTATCGGATCCTACAAAAGTCATATTTTGGAAAAACCAAAAAATTTTAAAGAGGCAAAAGCCATGTTAAAGATGCTAAACGGAAAAGTTCACGAAGTCTATACAGGTCTTTGTCTTATTGATACCGCCTCAGGAAAAGAATTGAAAGAGGTCGATACCACAAAAGTTTTTTTCGATAAACTCACAGATTCACAAATAGAAGATTACCTTAAAAAAGAAGAATATCTTGATAAAGCCGGAGCTTTCGCGATACAAGGACTGGCGGCTTTTTTTATTCAACGTATCGAAGGATCGTATTCCTCCGTCATGGGTCTTCCTTTGCATCTTGTAAGAAAAATGTTAGAACAATTAGGTGTGGAAGTTTTTTAAATGAAGTAAATGTCAGATATATTGAACAAAATAGTTATTCAAAAAGAAAAAGAAGTAGAGGAATCAAAACAAAAAAATCCA
>CAZTVN010000087.1:0-2449 GCA_964617145.1 uncultured Candidatus Peribacteria bacterium | reverse complement strand
TCTTCAAAATAACAAAAACTAATCTTTCCAGACACCAGAAAAGTTTACAGTGCTGGTGACACTGTAGACTCCAAATATTATTAAGATCGCGCCCATGAGTGTCATGAGTGAGGGAATTTCTTTTAAAAGTATGAGTGCTAAGGTCGTTCCTGTCAGTGGTTCGAGGGCAGTAATGATGAAAATTTTTTGAGCCTTCACTTTTTTTACTCCTTCCATAAATAAAATGAATGCGATACCGGTACACAGAATACCGATTATCAGAAGTTGCCACCAGTTTTTGAATATTAGGCTCACTGAGTCAATTTTTAGGAAGAAAGCAAACATGATACTTATAATCACGTATTGCCAAAAGGCCGTATAATAAGTTGAAACTTTTTCCATAAGGGGTTTTGCTGTCAAAGCCATTGCGGCGTAGAATAAACCTGATAAAAGCCCCATGAAATTTCCGAATGTTTCTTTTGAATTGAAAGAGAAGGTTTGTGGATTTAAGATAAAGATTATGCCAGAAAGTGTTATTATTATGCCAATTATGGTTTTTTTCTCTATTTTTTCTTTGAAAAACAATTTTGTAAAAATTATTGAGAAAATTGGTGCGGTATAGAGGAGGAATACTCCATTTGATACCGAGGTTTGTATGACAGAGGCAAAGTAGAAAAATATGGCCAAGCCTTGAAAAATCCCTACGAGCAGTGTTTGAAAGGGATATTGTGGTTTAAGTTCTTTGATGTTTTTTTTTTCCAATATAACCATAAAAATGAATATTGAGGCAATGAGCGCTCGAAAAAATATGATCGAATAGATATCTAAATTTTGTATCAATTTTACAAAGATTCCAACAACTCCAGCGAATAATGAAAAAAGTATAAGTTCGAGATATCCTTTTTTTTCTTTATCCATAGTGAAAAAATTATCCGAGATATTGCCAGAAACATTCTTGGCAGTAAACAATATACCCTGATTCCGCTGAATATGTTGAGATCATATTTTTTTGACATTTATCAGATTTTCTTCGATAGAGTTTCCTTTCGTTTCGAAGCAATAATCGTTCTTTTTGTCGTAAAGCCTCAAATGCTTCGAGATAATTCATGTTTGTAAAATATATTTTCCCTTATGATAAGGTCGATTTGAATTTTTTCCTAGTGGTTTTTCAGCGCCTCCTTCGTGATGGTCAGATTTTAGAAAATTTTTCAGCCCCTTCCTCTTTTTTCTTAAATTTGTTACATTCTACGCCGATGCCTGATATCAATAAAATTCGGAATTTTTGCATCATTGCTCATATCGATCATGGTAAATCAACCCTTGCTGATCGGTTTCTTGAACTTACTCAAACCATCGCAAAGCGAGATATGAAACACGCTCAAATGTTGGATATTATGGATCTCGAACAAGAGCGCGGTATCACTATTAAGCTTCAACCTGTTCGCATGGAATGGAAGGGATATATTCTCAATCTCATTGATACTCCTGGACACGTTGATTTTTCTTATGAAGTTTCCCGTAGTCTCGCAGCTTGTGAGGGCGCTATTTTGGTTGTGGATGCGACTCAAGGCATTCAAGCTCAAACTCTCGCTAACTGTTATGCCGCGGTTTTGCACAATCTTGAAATTATTCCTGTTTTAAATAAAATTGATCTTCCTGCGGCAGAACCTAACCGCAGAGCTTATGAAATTGAGAGAATTTTAGGTCTTCCGGTCGATGATATCCTTGCTATTTCTGCTAAAGAGGGTACGAATGTTGATATTTTGCTTCAAAGGGTCATTGATCGTATTCCTCCTCCAAAAATTGATCATTCTTTATGTGAGACTAAGGCGCTTATTTTTGATTCTGTTTATGATAGTTACAAGGGTGTAGTTATCTATGCTCGTCTTATGAATGGCAGTGTAAAGCGTGGAGACAAGATATATTTTTTGAGCACGAAGCAGGAAGTTGAAGTTTTGGAAGTTGGTTATTTTAAGCCGAAATATCTGACTTCTGAATGTTTGAATACTGGTGAAGTTGGATATATTGTCACCGGGCTTAAGGACGTTTCCGAGGCTAGGGTGGGGGATACTATTTGGAAATCTGGTGGTGGTGTAAAAATTGATCCTTCTCATGCCATCGCGCTTCCTGGTTATCTTGAGGTTAAGCCTTTTGTCTTTGCGAGTATTTATTGTACGGATGGTGATGATTATCCTTTTTTAAGCGATGCTTTGCAGAAGCTTAAACTGAATGATGCTTCTCTTATCTTCGAGCCAGAACAGGGAGGCGCACTTGGTCATGGTTTTCGATGTGGGTTTTTGGGACTTCTTCACATGGAGATTGTTCAGGAGCGGCTTGAACGCGAGTATGATCTTGATCTTATTATCACGGCACCGAGTGTTTCTTATGAGGTTGTTTTAAAAGGTACCTCTGAGCCTGTTACTATTTCGAATCCTTCTCATCTTCCTGATCCAGCCTCTATAGGAACTAT
>CAZTVN010000086.1:0-2450 GCA_964617145.1 uncultured Candidatus Peribacteria bacterium | reverse complement strand
GTAGTTCTTGGGGTGCTCGCATTTTTTTTGCTTACCGCAATTTCCCAATTTTTCAGCACTAATTTTTCTGCCTCGTTTTGGTCAACACAGAACAGAATGACGGGTCTTTTCCACTATGCCCATGTCGTGGCATGGTTTTTTGTCATATATTCAGTAATCAAGACGCGCACAGAATGGAAGCGTTTGCTTACCCTAGCGTGTGTAGCAGCAGCGGGAGTTGCTGGCATCGGGATCGTTGAATGGTTTGCCAGAGGATTTCAGCAGCTTGACTCAACACTTGGAAATTCTATTTATCTCGGAACATTTCTACTTTTATCAACGTTTTTAGCTCTTTTGCGTTATCAGTACGCTAATTCACAGAACGAACGACGTCTTTTTCTCGGATTTTTTTTTCTTCTTGCCGTGGTACTTTTCCTTGCGGAGTCGCGAAGCGCTGTTCTCGGATTGGCGGCTGGGCTAGCGTTGTGGGGAATTCTTGAATTTGTTGGAAAAAAACAAGCACATCCAACATGGCAACTGCGAAAAATAATCATTTTTGTTGGAGTAATTTTACTTGCTCTTTTTATCTTTTTTGCGACATCCATACGAGCAGGACGACTTGGTAATCTTTTTGACACAACGATAGGTGATCGTATTCAGCTATGGCAGATCGGATGGCAGGCATTTCAAGAACGACCGGTAACGGGGTGGGGCTTTGACCAGTTTTCCGTACCCTTTAGCCGTTTGCGGAATATTAATACTCATCCGGCCCTCACTGATTATTGGGATGATCGGGCACACAATATTTTCATTGATACGATGGTTGTTTCAGGCATAGTTGGACTGCTGGGATATTTTCTGTTGTGGGCCTCCGTTGTATTTATTCTCATAAAACATAGACGCACGCTACCCCCGTCCGTTGTTGCTTTTTTTGCGGCATTCCACGCTAATGGATTTTTTCAACCGGAGCAACTGACAAGCAACATAGTGCTTTTTTTTATGCTCGCCTGGCTCGCACGTTTTACAAAAGCCGATGAAGCTCAAGATAAAGGCTCTTATGTACTCGTGTCAGACAGTACGCCAATCGCCATTATTGCTCCCCCTATCGTTATCATTTTTTTCCTGATTCTTTTTTTTGGCACCTTAAAGCCTCTTGCCACTGAGATGCGTTTTTTTCAGGCACTGCGTACTGTCAAAACCGACATCACAGAGGGGCATGAGCGCTTTGAAGCACTTTTTTCTGCTGAGTACCCATATCAATTTGATATGCTAAGGAATATGGCAGGAGTAATTATTGGTTTACCACCAGCGCAGAGCGATCGACAGAAAAGTGAAATACATAAGTTATTGTTGTTTACACAAGATCATCTTGATATTTCGCTTGAAAGAAATCCAGACGATCTCAAGACGGTGATGGCAGCCGCATTTATTCAACGATCGCTTGTTCAGTATGATCCAGAAGCAATCACACGCCTTGAGGAGTATGCTAATCGTGTCAAAACATTGGCCCCCTATCTTCCGGAATCGTATGAATTATTGGGGTTTTACGCTGTTTTTCGCAAAGATTATGATACAGCCATTGATTGGTATGAACAAGGAGAGCGCTACGCGTATGCCGCTCCGCGGAAGATCAGCATTGCGTCGTCAAAAGCGCAGATATTTGCCAGCCGAGGACGCTGGGATGAGGCAGTGGAAGAATTACATAAGTTATCGGATTTGAAGGCATCGATTGATGCTGGTTTTCTTGTAAATATCTCACGCGGGATAGAGGTAAATTCACACGTTCCAGAAGAATTTCTTTTATTGACTGAGAAATTTGTAAAAAGCGCACCGAAGTCAATAAGTGTTTTGAAAGCGGCAGCCGTTATTTTCCATACATCGGGTAACCACGAGAAACGAGATGTTGCTTTTAAGCAGTTACAGGGTCTTGCTCCCGAAGATGCAAAAAAGTTACGAGAGCGCTTATCTTTTTGACCGGAGCGTGATGTTATGAATAAAGGGACAAAAATCGAAGACATTCTTTTGCGGATTATTCGAATTTGTGCGGGAGTGATTTTGCTACCGCCGCTTTTGTCGTCGAATACGTTTCGTATCCATGGGCATTCCCCAAAATGATCTCATTTCAAATGCTTGTTGAAATCTCTTTTTGCCGCATGGATTGTATTGGCGCTGTATTTTAAAAAATATCGTCTGTCATGGCGCCACCCACTGATTTTTTCTTTGACTATTTGGCTCTTCACTATTTGTAGTGGGTAAATGATTGTAGGCCAGGTATAATCGAGATTGATAACCCATAACCATCTAGCCCATGCTTGGTCTGAGGCTAACTGCACAATAAAACCAGTGCACCCTGCAGACAAAGCAGTTTTTCAGGGTGTACTTATTTCATTACCAAGTTAACCGTCAACCCATAACTTGTAAGAATTAACCGCGTTGTTTACAGTTCCGTTGGATAAAAGTAGTTAAGGAGT
>CAZTVN010000085.1:0-2629 GCA_964617145.1 uncultured Candidatus Peribacteria bacterium | reverse complement strand
CCATTTTTATCAACAAAAGAAAGATCGAGCGTCCCAGCGGAAAGCTGCTCCGACAGTACCTCTGGCTGAAATTTTCGAAGCTCAAATTGAGAAAGATTATTTCCTAAAGCTTGGCTAACATAGCCACGGACGTGGGTTTCGTTATCACAGGTGGCAAGAAGACTGCTTTGTCCCGAGGAAGAGGAGACTGAAGTCAAAGATCCTGTGACATCTTCTAAAAGCCCCTGAACACGAAAAAGAACCGTAGCCGCTTCAGCACGATTGAGCGTACTATCAGGCCCAAAGCTCCCACTATCATATCCCGTCATAATGCCGTAAGTATTCATAGAGGAGATCGCATTATAATATTGATGGGAGAGAGGAACATCAGAAAATGAAACAGTTTTTGTCGTACTTGTAGAAGTTTTTTTCAAATCATTCGAAAATACATTATAGAGATAAAAACTCGTAAGCCCTCGTGGCGCCGACTCATCAGGATTGAATGTTCCATTTTTTACATCAAGCCCTCCAGCGTAATAGAAATAGCAAATGGGCGTGTAAGCAAAATGCGAAGAAGAAACATCAGAAAATACATCACATTTTTTATTTTTTATGGCCGTGGCGTCAAGAGTCTTCATCGAATCTTTGAAACGATATAAGAGGGTAACGACCTGAGAACGCGTAAGAGGATCCGCGGCACCAAATCGTCCGTCATTGTATCCTTTGATAATGCCAAGTTGATTAAGTTTCAAAATCCCCTTTCGAGCCCAAGAAGGAAGATCATCTTTAAAAGAACTTTTGAGAGGTTCAACAACTTTAATCTTCGCGGTATCAGTAAAAATAGTGCCTTTCTGCTCGGCATTTATTGTGAGAGTAGCCTCCATCGCTTTATTCCCGGAAAGAAAGGTACATGTTTTGGCCTTTTTGGAGCCGCAAGAAAGTTCTCCTAAAGTTTCATCATCCATGCTCCAATAAACACTTGTAGGGACGGTCGTGGTGTAATATCGACCATAAGAGGTAAAGGTATAGGATTCTCCCATTTCAAGCTCAACTTTTCCCGTATCGAGTGAAATTTCTAAAAGTTCAGTAGGATCGGCCGAAGCAATCATTCGAAGAGCATTCGTCATGAGGTACGAAGTATTTTGGAAAGAATAAGCCGCAAAAAAGAGAGCTCCTGCAAGGACGAGAAGAAGCCCGCCGATAAGAAGTCGGGAGTGCATAGGATACTGTTTCATGGGCAAAAGAATGAAAATATGAAGCTTCTTTCAAGTTAAACATATCTCGAAGCATTTCGGAAGTAAAAATTGTTGCATAAAAAAATATCATGTTACAATAGAATCAGCATTTTATATGTTTTAACCTCTAAAATCGTGAACAAACGTCATGTTTTTATTGTAAGTTTCGTTGTTTTAATAACGATATTTTTAACAGCTTGCAGGCCACAACCACTGGAAAAGAGAGAAACGCCAAACAGACAAACAAATTTTGAAAGGCAGCAAAGAGAAAGACTGCCTCAAAAATCAGAAGAACAAGCTCCTGAGCAATCTGAAGATCAGACAAATGGGTCGAAGCAGGAAGAAGTACAAGAAATTAATGAGCTGGTAAACGAAATGAATGAATTAAATAGTAGTGTAACCTCTCTCGACGAAAATATTGAGCTTTAATATTTGAAGCTCTGAAACATCTATTCATTCACATCTAAAAAGATGAAAAAATTTATAACCATTTTCCTTACACTTTTTCTCGTGTTAGTGCCAGTTACGCCAGTGACTCAGGCGGGGGCGCTGAAAGATAAGCTGAATGAATTTTTTTCTCAGGAAGAAAATTTCGACAAACTGAAGCAAAGCGTTATAAACGTTATTGATGCCGCCATCACAACCATCGTAAGCGTAGAAGCAAAAATCGAAGCCAATACAAAAGTAGATGCGCAAGCAAAAAATAACGCTATACAGGCTTTAGAAAATCTCGAAAAGGGCCTGAATAATTATAAAACAGCCGTTTCTAATGCGAAAGATCTCGATGACCTTAAGTCAATAAACCAAGAAATTCTTACCTACATCAATGAAAATAAAGATGTCATTAAACAGACAATTCAGGAAACTATTCAAAACATAGCGCAAAAAGCCTTGACTACGGCAGAAAAGTTAAAAACTACCCTCGAAGCATTGCTCAAAACATTGGAAATAACATGTAAGGAAGAGGCCGAAACCATAGCAACCTTAAAACAAGATCTCGAAACACTGAAAACGATTATCAATGAATTAAAAACGGCCATTCAGTCAAAAAATGCCGCACAGTTAAAAGAAGCTTTAAGCAAACTTGCAACAGTCGGGCCGCAAATCGCTGAAAAAATAAACACCATTGCGAAAGAGTGTTTGTAAAAACTGCACAAAAAACCTGTCTGCCGAGAAGCAAAACTCTCAATGTCTAACTTGGTCGGGGTGCCGGGACTCGAACCCGGGACCTCCCGCTCCCAAAGCGGGCACTCTAGCCAACTGAGCCACACCCCGTATAAATTGTGCTGTTTAACAAAAGCTATAGAGAAAACCTGATTGAGTATAGACTTAAGGCTTCAGCATGTCAACGAAACGCTTTGTAACTGCTCACAAGGAATCAACGGGGGGTAAAAAAGCGAGCGGGGCTTTCCCTT
>CAZTVN010000084.1:0-2665 GCA_964617145.1 uncultured Candidatus Peribacteria bacterium | reverse complement strand
TTTTTAAAACAATTGGGCGATAGCCCAAAAAAGAAAAGGAATATTTCAGCTAACTATTTTCTAGACGAACTTAACCCTTTTGATTATACACATTTTTTTATAAAAAGTTTAGAAAAATTTTATATTGTTTTGATAAACTGAGGTGGTTTTAAGGTTCAATATGGATTTAAAAGAAAAATTTTTTTATTTTAAAGAGGAACTTGCGTTGAGAGGATATAGTCGAAAAACTATCTTTCATTATACCAAGTGTTTGGAGAAATTTTTAGAATTTACGCACTGGAATGACAATCTTGTCACTGAGATTCTGCTGAGGCGTTTTTTGAAATGTAAACATGATGAAGGATCGGCCTCCTCAACCATCAATCTCTATCTCAATGCGGTGAAATCTTTCATGAGAATCGCCCTTTGTAGAAAAAGAAAAATTTCAATACGATTTGCAAAAAGACCAAAAAGTTTACCTTTTGTATTGTCGCACAAAAATATTGAAATACTTATTCAATCAATAAAAAATCAAAAACACCGTTTGTTGGTTGCCTTAGCTTATGGCGCGGGGCTTCGAGTAGGAGAAGTGGTGCGACTTAAGGTATTTGATTTGGATTTTGAACAAAAAATGGTTTTTGTTCGCCACGGTAAAGGAAATAAAGATAGAGTTACAGTGCTTCCTGAAAAAATATGTGATGAATTACAAAAATTTATTGTTCATCAGCAAGGTGATTCATTTGTCTTCAAAAGCGTCAGGGGAGGAAAGTTGACGGAAAGAAGCGCTCAAAAGATTTTTGATAATGCTTTACTGAGAACAAATACTATAAAACCTGCTTCTTTTCATTCCCTTCGTCATAGTTTTGCGACCCATCTTTTGGAAAATGGCGTCGATGTCAGATATGTGCAAGAACTTCTGGGACATCGAAATATCCGAACCACGCAAATATACACCCAAGTCACAAACCCGAGTCTTAAAAAAATTAAAAGTCCATTATGAAAATGTGTCCGGAGTATTTCTAAAAATTAAGCAGAGTTCCCCTTCACTTTTGTCGTACTTCATTTTTTCGTGACAATTTTATCGATAAGCCCGTATTTGACAGCTTCTTCGCCACTCATAAAATAGTCGCGATCCGTGTCTTTTTCGACTTTATCAAGTTTTTGACAGGTGTGTTTAACCAGAATTTGATTGAGACGTTTTTTCGTCTGTAAAATATGCTCGGCATGAATATAAATATCGGAAGCCTGCCCTTCAACTCCACCCAGCGGTTGGTGAATCATTACTTCGGCATTGGGCAAAGCAAATCGTTTTCCTTTGGCTCCGCCTGCAAGTATAATAGCTCCCATCGATGCAGCCATTCCAATGCAAACCGTAGAAACATCACAACTTACATACTGCATGGTATCGTAAATGGCGAGACCGGCCGTAACGTGCCCTCCAGGAGAATGAACGTACATGACAATATCTTTTTTAGCGTCTTCGCTTTGTAAAAAAAGGAGCTGGGCGATAATACTGTTAGCCACGTCGTCATTAATGGCCGTTCCTAGAAAAACAACTCTATCCTTGAGGAGTCTTGAATAAATGTCATACGCGCGCTCTCCGAGGTGTGTTTTTTCAATAACCGTAGGAATAAGAATGGACGACGCGCTTTGCTGTTGGTTTTTTTGTGAACCCGAAAATTTTTGCATAAATACCATAGAGAAAGATTAAGTTTTGTAAAAAGAATTATGATAAGAATCTCTAAAAAAACAGATTTTCGCACAATATTTGCAATTGCAGCAGATAAGGAATTTTCGTAAAATCCATTTTTACTGCAATTATAAATTTTTTTACGAAAGCGAGTTTTGAGAGAATTCCTTAAGATATTTTTTAGCGGTTCTTTTATATGTTAGCACATTTTTCCCATGGAAAAAAGATTTGACTTTCTTTTTTACATTGCTAGAATAGACTATGCTCTTAAAGAGATTTAAGGGTGGTTCTGGTAGCTGTCTTATTTTTTATAAGCGCTTCCGGGCAATATTCATACGATAGAATACGCGATAGAATACGATAGTTCTTTGACATCTAGAATGTAATGGAGAAATGAAAAATCTTTCCTATCATGATCTCTCTTCGGGATCATGAAGTAATATAAAACGCCAGTCTTTATTTTCATTTTAAATGAAAGCAAAGATTTTGTTTTTTACGAAGAGTTTGATCCTGGCTCAGGATTAACGCTGGCGGCGTGCCTAATACATGCAAGTCGAGCGCTCTGACGCAAGTTAGAGAGCGGCAGACGGGTGAGTAACACGTTGGGACCTTCCTTGAAGTGAGGGATAACCCCGAGAAATCGGGGCTAATACCGCATGTGCTCCAATCTCTTTCGAGAGTTTGGAGTAAAGCAGCAATGCGCTTTAAGAGGGACCTGCGTCCTATCAGCTTGTTGGTGAGGTAACGGCTCACCAAGGCTATGACGGGTAGCTGGTCTGAGAGGATGATCAGCCACAAGGGGACTGAGACAAGGCCCCTACTCCTACGGGAGGCAGCAGTAGGGAATCTTTCGCAATGGGGGAAACCCTGACGAAGCAACGCCGCGTGAAGGATGAAGGTCGCAAGGTTGTAAACTTCTTTTCTGAGGGAATAATTCTGAAGGTACCTCAGGAATAAGCACCGGCTAACTCCGTGCCAGCAGCCGCGGTAATACGG
>CAZTVN010000083.1:0-2919 GCA_964617145.1 uncultured Candidatus Peribacteria bacterium | reverse complement strand
GAGGCAGGACGAAAGGGAAAGCCCCGCCCGCTTTTTATCATTGTGAGCACTTACTAATTTTTCGCTCGACGTTTTTTAACATAAATGTGAAAATTGTAGTAGCTGGATAGCTTGTCAGATCCCGCTGAGTAGTAAGATGGCTTTGCTTAAAGCTTCTTAACGTACACTTCTTGCAATGTTTTTCAACTTCGAGTATGGTTTAAATACCATTCGTTATATTGCTTAAATCCATGTTCTCAAGACGTTTCCGGAGAGATTTTCGAGACCTTCCCGCTTATAAAAAATATATTTTTGTTGGAAGTTTTATTACAATGATCAGCGTTTTTCTTCCTTGGTATCAGGAAACCGATGAACGGTTTGGGAGTGAAATTTTTTTTGGTATCAATGGCCCTCTTTATTTTTTGGGCTGGACCATTTGGTTTGCATGCGGTGTGACTTTTCTTTTTTCCTACCTTGAAATCTGTGGTAAAAAACTCCCTAGGCTTCCTTTTTCTGATTGGATTCTGCATATGATATCAGGAATTTCTTCTCTCTATATTCTTATCGCCGCCAACACCATTTATTTCCATCCGGCTTTTGGTGTTTCTCTTTTCACAAAAGAAACGCGCTTTGGAATGATTGTTGCTTTCCTTGGAGTTACTCTTCTTACGCTTGGAAGTTATCTTGAAAGACAATCAAAAGATACTTCATTCCATTCTCTTCACGCTGAACATAAAGAAGATGAACAAAAACACGGGAAAATTGAACCTCTGATTTATCTTTCCTGAACACAAAGAAGAGTGAAGGATGCTCTGTCTCACGAAGAAACCCTCGAAGATAAAGAAAAAGAACAGCAAAATCTTTTAATGGATTTATAATGTTTTGTTCATGAATATACGTAAGATTAAGGCCACAGGGAGCGATGTTGTTTATTTTTGCAAAGATTGTGAAAAGCTTGTCTCTGCATCGAAAGAATCTCGACGATACGTTTATATTTGTCCCCTTTGCGGCACAAAAAATGTCGCTTTTGGTACGGAAAAAAGTATTCGAAATTTTTATCATATTCGCGAAATTGAGCAGAGCGAAAAGGTGAAAAATTAACCAAAATTTTAGAAATTTTTAAGGTTTTGTGATTATTTTTGAAACGTCTTAAAAAAATCTCTTGACGGTGAGTTCATACTCACCTATAGTTGATTTTGTCTAATACTTTTCATTTCTTAACAATATCTATTATGACTAAGCTCAATAACGAAAAAGCAAAAGCAATTGAACTTGCTCTCGCACAAATTGAGAAAAATTTTGGAAAAGGGGCTATTATGCGTTTGGGAGAAGGGCAAAAAATGGCCGTTGAGACTTTTTCCAGTGGTGCGATCTCTCTCGATCTCGCCCTTGGCGCTGGGATTCCGCGAGGCCGTATTCTTGAAATTTATGGCCCTGAAAGTTCTGGAAAAACAACTTTAAGCCTCCATATTATCTCAGAGGCGCAGCAACTTGGTGGACAGGCAGCTTTCATTGATGCGGAGCACGCGTTGGATCCTGAGTATGCAAGGCGTATCGGCGTAGATGTGGATAATCTTTTGCTTTCACAGCCGGATAGCGGCGAACAGGCTTTGGAAATTGCTGAGACTCTGGTGCGTTCCAATGCTGTTGATGTGGTGGTGATCGACTCAGTGGCAGCTCTCACTCCGCGGGCAGAAATCGAAGGCGAGATGGGTGATGCTCATATGGGTTTGCAGGCACGTCTCATGAGTCAGGCACTTCGCAAGCTGACGGCGGTTATCGGTAAATCCAATACCACAGTTATTTTTCTTAATCAGATTCGTATGAAGCTGGGAGTCATGTTTGGAAATCCTGAGACAACTCCAGGAGGAAATGCCCTAAAATTTTACTCTTCAGTTCGCATGGAAATCCGAAGTATTGGAAAAATTGATGCAGGAGTGGGGGATGCGAAGGAAATACTCGGAAACCGTGTTCGTGTAAAGATTGTAAAAAATAAGGTAGCGCCTCCTTTCCGTACCGCTGAATTTGATATCATGTACAATAGGGGAATTTCCCATGTAGGTGATCTTCTCGACACTGCTGTGAAGTATGAATTTATCAGAAAAAGTGGTGCATTCTTCGCATACAAAGAACTGAAGCTTGGTCAGGGACGTGAAAGCGCAAAAGGTTTCCTTGAGGCAAATGAAAAGATTGCAAAAGAAATTGATAAACTTATTCGCGAGAAAATAGCTAAAGAAGAAACTCAAGATGACCATCGTACCCATGTTAAGGTTGACGCAATGAGTGACTCGGGTAAGATCGTCAAAGAGGGATGAGCCGTTTTGCAGGAGAACTTAAACAAATGGCCAACAGATAGGAAGTTTTGCTTAAGGCCTCCATTATCTTATTTTTTACTATTATGGCACTCACCGGGATGGACTATGCCCTTCGACTCCTTACCCGAAGACGCTACTCAACCAGAGAGCTTGAAGAGAAGCTTAGAAAAAAAGGTTTTGAAGATATTAGCTCTATTGTGAAACGTTTGAAGGAATGGAAATACCTTAATGATGAAGACTTTGCACAAAATTTCATTGCTACAAAGAGCCGCCTGAATCCACGAGGAAAAACACTTTTGCAGATGGAACTTCGTGCAAAGAATATCCCTTTAGATATTATTCAAAAAGTCCTTGCCGAGAGCGATATATCTGAATTTGAGCTTGCGCAGCAGATTGTAAGGAAAAAATTGCCTTTTTTAAAGAAATATCCAATGGAGAAGAGGCGTGAACGGATTTTTTCTCTTCTTAAGAGGCGCGGCTTTCAGCAAGATATCATTTACCGTATTTTCGAGAAACTCAATTCACTTCTCAACAATCGGTAGTGTTTATTCTAAAACTTCTGCACATTACATTTGTAACTGCTCACAAGGAATCAACGGGGGTAAAAAAGCGGGCGGGGCTTTCC
>CAZTVN010000082.1:0-3085 GCA_964617145.1 uncultured Candidatus Peribacteria bacterium | reverse complement strand
TGGACGAGAGTTTTTTTTAATTTTAATTATTTATCATCATGAAAAAAGTCATACTCGCATTTTCAGGTGGACTTGACACCAGTTTCTGTGTTCCGTATCTGAGAGACAAGGGGTATCAGGTGATCACTGTTACCGTTAATACCGGTGGCTTTACGAAAGATCATTTAAAGAGAATTTCGCATCAAGCAAAAAAACTTGGCGCTTCTAAACATTTTGTCGTGAATGCCCAAAAAGCTCTCTATAAACAATTTGCAATCTTTATCATCAAAGCGAACTATCTTAAAGGAGGTGTCTATCCTGCCTGTACTGGTCCTGAAAGAATGGTTATTGCGAATGCGATAGCTCATATTGCCAAAGAGGAAAAAGCCGATTTTGTGGCTCATGGATCGACTGGAGCGGGGAATGACCAAGTACGATTTGAGCTCGCCTTCAGTGCGCTTTTACCTCATTGCACGATTTTGGCACCGATTCGTGATGAAGGAATTACTCGAGAACAAGAAGTTATTTTTTTACAAAAGAAGGGGTTATCGGTGGATATAAGCAAAAAAGATTACTCGATAAATATTGGTTTGCTCGGAACGACTATAGGAGGCAAAGAGACACTTCATACTCAAAAAGAACTCCCAGATAGAGTCTTTCCAACAGTACAACCTTTTGAAAAGGCCAAAAAAACGCCTGTGCTTTTTGAACTTGGTTTTCAAAAAGGACTGCCTGTCTCATTTAATGGAAAAAAAATGAGCGGGGTTTTGATTATGCAGCAGCTTCATGCGATCGCTGCAGATTGTGGTTTTGGAAAAGATTACCATATTGGAACGACCATTATTGGAACGAAGGGAAGAATCGGATTTGAAGCTCCAGCAATGAAAATTCTTATCAAGACGCATAGCGAGCTTGAGAAAATTATTCTCACTTCCAAACAGCTCTTTTGGAAAAATATGCTTGGGACTCTTTATGGCGACCTTATTCATGAAGGGCTTTATTTCGATCCACTCATTAAAAATCTTGAGGCTTTTTTGGATTCGGCCAGTGAATTTGTTGAAGGTAGTGTGAAGGTCAAAATGCAAGCAGGCGTTCTTACGATCGTATCTCTTCAAAGTCCCTATTCACTTTTTCAGAGTTCCTTTGGTACTTACGGGGAAAAGACCGGTAACTGGACAGGAGTCGATGCCAAAGGTTTTTGCAAGCTTTATGGCCTTGAAAGTGTCAATGCATTTCTCACCCACAACCACCATGACTAAAAAAGATTTTATTACAGGCAAAGAATTTTCTGCCAAAACATTATCGGACATTATTGATCTCGCGATTTCCTTTAAAAAGAGCTTAAAGATGGCAAGTCATTCCAATAAAATCATTACTTTGCTCTTTGCCAATCCATCTCTTCGAACGAGACTCTCGTTTGAATCCGGGATAAAAAAGATCGAAGGGAAGGTTAATGTCGTCTCTCTCAGTGATACATGGAACTTTGAGTATAGGGATGGAACGGTTATGGATCAAGACAAGCAAGAACATATCAAAGAAGCTGCACAGGTTATTTCGAAATACAGTGATTTGATTGCCTTAAGAAAAAGTGACCTTATCACAACGAAAAATTATCATACAAATCTTTCAACATGGGATGAAATCAAAAGAGATGAAGCGATCAATGCACTTGCAAAGTATGCAAGCGTTCCGGTCATTAATATGGAATCGAACATGTTTCATCCATGCCAGTCACTTGCCGATATGATGACCTTATTTGAGCAATTCAAGAATGTGAAAAAGAAAAAATATGTGCTCACATGGACTCCACATCGCAAAGCTTTGCCTCTTGCGACCGCTCATTCACAACTTCTCACACCGGCGCTTTTTGGCATGGATATCATACTTACTCATCCTCATGGTTTTGATTTGGATGAGGATATTGTAAAATTTGCGAAAGAACAAGCACGACGAAGCGGAGGTTCCCTGAAAATCATCCACGATCAGAAAAAAGCATTTAAGGCTGCGGATGTTGTTGTGGCAAAAAGTTGGGCATCTTTGAAATATTTCGATGACTTAGAAAAAGAATCTGCTTATAGGAAACAATTTCAAAACTGGATTGTTGATAGTGAAAAAATGTCTCTTACCAATAGTGCCATTTTTATGCATTGTTTGCCTTTAAGAAGAAATGTCGAAGTTCGTGATTCCGTTTTGGAGAGCAAGCAGTCGTTCGTTATTCAGGAGGCAGAAAATCGTATGTGGGTGCAAATGGCACTTATTCATTATTTATTAACTTAAGATTCATTATGAAAATTACACTCGATAAGATCGCATCTGTAACAAAAAATGTGACTTTAAGTCAGGATGTGAGCATTACTACCGATATTCAACCTGTAAATGGTCTTCTTCTTGCCGTAGAAGTTCTTGAAGACAAGAAAATCTATAATCAACTCGAGCTGAGCTCTGGCAGACTCTCTACTTTAAAAAAAGGTGATGTCATTGCGGTCGCACTTGGCAATAGAAAGGCCTTAAAGGGTTTTGTCGGCAAAACTCCTGCAACACTCCAAGTCGGCGATGTTATTCACGTGCTCAATCTTGGCGGAGTTGCTGGTATTTGCACGAGTGAAAATATTAAGGAAGTTGGCCATGCCCTTCATGTGAAGGTTTTAGGTGCTATTACTGACGGGGTAAAAGCCCTTACTACTCAAAATTTTAAAAAGTTTGAACCGAAATCATCGCTTCAATCAAAAATACCGCTTATTGTAGTCAGTGGCACTTGCATGAATGTTGGAAAAACGACGGCTTCCTGCGAAATCATAAAAACTGCTTCACAACAAGGTTTTACTGTTTTGGCGGCTAAATTATCTGGTGTTGCGGCGTTGAGAGATACCGAAAATATGAAAGATCATGGAGCGAAGGATGCGGTATCGTTTCTTGATGCGGGTTTGACTTCTACGGTTCAAAACAATGGACAGGTTGTCATGGTTACCAATGGAGCGATCGATTATCTTTCAAAGCAAAAGTGTGATTTTATTGTGATCGAATTTGGAGATGGCGTTTTTGGAGAATATGGAGTTTTGGATATTTTGAAAGAAACGCTAAAGCTTTGGTTTGATATAAAAATAAA
>CAZTVN010000081.1:0-3308 GCA_964617145.1 uncultured Candidatus Peribacteria bacterium | reverse complement strand
TTTATTTTTTAATGGAATTTTGGTAAACTTCGGATATCTACGCGTTATATGAAATCTATTTTTTCTTTCTTCCTCATTATTGGTGTCATTTCTTTCCTTCCACATACTGCTTATGCGGGTATGGGCTTTGGTCTCAAAACTGATTTGGCTATACTTGGAGAGGTCATATCTGTTGAAGATGGTATTGCGACGGTAAGACCGTTTCATGTACTTCCTAACAGTATAGAGCCAAATCAGAATGAGATAAAAATCGAAGACACCAATAATGTGTTACAAATTGGTAAAAAATATGCACTTGCCTTGAGAAAAAAAGATGAGTTCTATGTACCATTTCAAACAGCGCTTGAAATAGAAGGCGACTCTTTTGAAAACGCAAAGCTGCTAAGATTAAAAAATGGCGATGATGCTTCACTACAATGGTGGATTAACTCAGACGGAAAAAAGCCAGAGATCAATTTTTATGGAATAGACGATAAGCTATTTGTTCGCATTGGCAAGGCGGAATCGCCATTTTTTCAAGATGTACAAGTATTTCCAAAGCGCCTACCGATTGATCAGTTAATTCTTATAGTCATCGGCAGCTTTGCGTTAGGTTCGGCAAGTGCATATTTTTTGATTAAAGGAAGGAAAAAATAGACATCATATAACAGCGTATAACAGGTTCAGGAAATATGACGTTAATGATTTTCAATGGAGGTCATATTTCCCTCTCCCAAATGCCGCTTGCTGAAGCAACGGCTGAGGCTCGGACAAGGAATGGACTAAAGCAGTGGTTTGTGCGATGATGCAAGGCGGCACTTCTGCTATACGCCTAACGTTAGCTGAAATATATGTTTTTCTTTTAGGGCTATCGCCCTAACTCATAAAAAGAATTCAATTTTGTTTTTTTATCAATTTATAGAGGGGAAAATATGGTATTTTCTCCGCTACCACTCCGAAAATTAATTTATTAATAACTTAAATAACACCATATGAGAGAAGGATTTTCAACACCAAATATACCAATCGGCAAACATGATGGCGCACCAAAAACACCAGAAACTGTCGAACAACAAGAAAAATTAAGAATTTTTGAAGTTCTAAAAAAATATTGGGACAGAGAAAATGAAAATGAACCATTCACACATGCGCTTGACTTAGTAGAAATTTCCGACGCTCTTAGGAGAGATAGACCACAAACCATAGAGGAAGCACAGGAGTTAATCGAAAGATATCACGCCGACTGGCAAAAGATCGGAGAGATAACTCAACTGACACCAGAAACACTGGGCGATAAAGATCTTGCAGGTTTGATGTCATATTTGCAAACAACCAGAGAATTCACGAGACGCATTTCTAATTCATGGACTGATGCTTTTCGCAGTTTTCGATATCAAAAATATAGACAAGAAAAAAAACTTAGTGAGGAATTTGGCACAGACATGTACGATGTTGATTATGTTCTTTCTCAGCCACAAGATGCACGGGCTGAACTTTTTTCTAAATATCCGGAATTAGATGAAATTCGAAAACGTTTTCATGTTGGAAAATTACACGTATTACGAAACAGGCAAAAATACATTGAGCACGCGATACGCAAATTGGTAAAAGAAAGACCCGAAACGGTTAAAGATTTAGTAGCTAAATTGCAAAATTCAGAAGAACCAATCAACGATCAAGATTTAGATGATCTGTTTGGAATTAAAACAGAAGAAGCTGAAAGAAACACTAATTACACACAATTACGTGAGCAATACCCTGATGAAGAATTTTGGCAGGGCGGCTTTCGTTGGACACCATACGAATTGGGTCAGAACTATGGTAAAAGAACTTAATATGAATGATTCAGATGTTCTATATGATTTAGGTTCCGGTTTTGGACGCGTACCAATATATACATCCTTGGCAACGCGCGCGCAATGCAAAGGGATAGAAATTGTTCCCGAAAGAGTTGCAGAATCAATCGCTGTGAAAAATAATCTGGGCGTGGACAATTTGGAATTTGTCCAAGGCAATGTACTGGAACACGATTACAGTGACGGCACAATATTCTTTTTATTTAATCCTTTTGCGCATCAGACGCTTGAGGCAGTAAATGAAAAATTGAGACAATTGGCACAGACAAAGAAAATCAAGATAGTTTCACTTGGGCCATCAACAAGTTTTTTTGACCGACAAGATTGGTTAAGACCGACGGAATCTAATGGTCGCCCATGGGGTCTGACAATTTATGAATCGCAATAAGGTGTTTTGGACTCGGGCATTCACCCCTTTAATTCCCCTCTGCCCAAGCCCAAAACAAAAAACAAAATTGAATTCTTTTTATGAGTGATTTTCTATCGCAAATCAAAGAAAAACATATACATCAGCTAACAGCGTGTATGAGGCTACGGCTTTTTACAAAAGCCTCCGCCCAAATTCTGCTACGCTAACGCTTCGCAGAACTTCTCATACACGCGGACGTTAGCTGAAATAAATTTTTATTTTTGTGGTAATTTAAAGTTTAGGTTCGTTGATTAGGGTTGAAAATTTGATTTTTTATTTATTTAATGAGGGGTAATATGGATTTTGAAAAACCGCCAAAAATTGAGCAAGTTGGAAAAGGCAGAGAAAAACTTTTGTCACTTGAAAAAGAAGGAAGATATGTTTTTCATGGTTCGCCAGACATTATTGAAACTTTAGAGCCACGACAAGCATTTAATCAGAATAAAGAATCCGGTGTAATGGAAAAAGATGGCGAACCAGCCGTTTTTGCCACTCCGTATGCTGAAGTAGCTATTTTCAGAGCTTTAACTAGTCCAAAAGGTGTTCCTGGAGAATCGACAAGTAGCTTTGGCATAAACGGCGAGCAGTTGCATTTTTCAGCGACAAAAAACTTGCTTGACAGTGCTAAAAATAAAATTGGAAGAGTTTATGTTTTAGATAAACAAAAGTTTCAAGATTTTGAGGGTATGCAATGTCGAAGCTCAGAAGTAAATAATCCAATAGAAGTTATTGAGGTTAATTTTACTGACTTGCCTCAAAATATTGAAACAAAATAAGGAGTTTTGAAAAATTCCATTCACCCCTGACCCCTCTGGAATTTTTCAAAACAAAAAATCAAATTTTCTATCAGAATAACAAAGTTTATACCATTAAAAACGAAAATAAAAATTTACATCAGCTAACAGCGTGTATCAGGTTGCGAAAATTTACTCTAATTAAATAATAAGGAAAGTAAATTTTCTCCACCCAAATTTTTTCTCATTTCATTTCGAAAAAACTTCTGATACATGCAAACGTTGTACGAAATAAATTTTTTATCCTTTTTTATATTTTCCCGTGGTGAT
>CAZTVN010000080.1:0-3389 GCA_964617145.1 uncultured Candidatus Peribacteria bacterium | reverse complement strand
AACAAGTTTTTCACGCTGGCTTTGAAGGCGATTCAATTCATAACCTTTTGTGGACGCAGCATTGAAATGACTAAGATACATAAATCCAATCAAACCAAAAAGAGCAAAAAAGACGAAGGTCATGATAACGTTTGAAAAACGAACAAAAATATTATGACTTCTGCGCCTTCTATAAGAAGGAATATTACGAGATGGTCTGGGAGGAGAAAATTTCATTGTATGGAAAGTGATATTTTTCGAGCAGCTCTTAAACAGGCAGATCTTGAACGGGGATTTTGATGTATCTCATCTAAACTTGGTGTAATTGGTTTTTTGGTAAGGATATCAAGAGATTTTTGATGATGACATTGACAAAGGATAATCTCAGGAGGGCAAATACACGACTTCGACTCAGTGCGAAAAAAATTTTTAACGATTCTATCTTCGAGTGAATGATAAGAAATAACGACCATGCGACCTTGAGGCTGAAGAAGCTCTAACGCTTGATTCAATCCTCGCCTTAAAACTTCAAGTTCCCTATTAACAGCGATCCTAAGAGCCTGAAACACTCTCGTAGCAGGATGTTTTCTTTTCTCTCTCGAGACACTTTCTATAAGAGAAGAGAGCTCAAGTGTCCGAAAAAATTTCTTCTTACGTCTGCGTGCAATGATGAGTTTCGCAATGCTACGAGCATGTCTTTCTTCACCATATTCCTGAAAAATTCGTCTTAAATTTTCTTCAGATAAAGTATTAATAAGATCTGCCGCGGTTTGACCGCAAGTCTTATCAAAACGCATATCGAGAGGACCATCTCGTAAAAACGAAAATCCTTTACTCGGATCATCAACGTGTAAAGAAGCTATTCCGAGGTCAAAAAGTATCCCATCGATACTTGTGTAACCCATGTCATGCACTATCCTTGCCAAATTTTCAAAGTTACTATGATAGAAATCGATTTTTTCCCTATACTCTTTAAGATTTTCCTTTGCTATTTTTAAGTTATCTCTGTCGGCATCAAGAGCAATAAGTCTTCCCTTTGAAGATAACTTCTCTAAAATTCTTTTTGCATGCCCTCCGAGACCTAAAGTAGCATCCACAATAACGTATTTTTTTTGCACATTGAGAAAGTTCAAAACTTCATCTACTAAAACAGGCTTATGTAAGCTACGTCGATCAATCATTGTTCAAAACTTGTGCACAAATTGTGGATAACTTTTTTACTCAACTTTAGCGTTCTTACCTTAGTAAGAAAGAAAAAAGAAGTCAAACAAATTTAGATATTTTAAACTAGTCGAAAAAACAATTTATTGTATAATATTTTTACTCGTCTATAAACAATTCAAAAGGCCATTAACGCAAAATATGAGTTTTATTCTTATATATTTCAATAATTTGAGATGACAAATTATAAGGAAGTCTTCCAGCATCAAAAATAAGATCAGGCAAAATAATACGACCTTTCATTTGATCTTGAAAATCAGTTACAGAATAACAAGACGATTGACCTGAAAGATTAGCGCTCGTACTGGTAATCGGCCTCCCAAAAAATCGGATCAACTGTAAGGAAAATTCAGAATGAGGCATGCGAATGGCAATAGTTCGAAAATTTTTTTGAAAAGAAGAAAAACCAAAAGTAAAAAAATTAGGAAAAATATCTAAATGAGGAGGCAAAACAAAAGTAAAAGCACCAGGCCAAAAACTTTTCGCCAAAGCTAAAGCTTTTTTTCCAAAAAAAGCATACTTTTGAGCCATTTCCAAACTATCAACAATAATAGTAACAGGTTTCGTTTTCGACATCTCTTTCATTTTATACAATTTTTCTAAACCTTTTTTATTAAAAATATCAACCGCAAGTCCATAACAAGTATCAGTAGGATGCATGATAACTCCGCCATTTTGAAGCTCGCCTAAAGCACTTCGGAAAAATTGTGCATCAAAAGATTGTTCGCGAACCTTTATAATTTCCATATAATTTCCATTATAGTCCAACGATTACTGTTGCAGAATTAAATATTTTTGGCAATAATCAAAACAATTAATAATTTAATTTTAAATTATAATGAAAACACGTATCGGAATTAATGGGTTTGGACGCATTGGACGCAATGCTTTCACCGCTGCATTAAAAAACAAAAATATTGAGGTAGTAGCCATTAATGATATATCTGATGCATCGCTTTCAGCTCATTTACTCAAATACGATTCCATTTATGGAGTAAGAAATATAGACATAAGAGGAGAAAAAGACGCTATCATAGTAGATGGGAGGAAAATCCAATGCCTTAAAGAAAGAGACCCCGAAAAAATCCCATGGAAAGATTTCAATATTGACATTGTTATTGAATCAACAGGAGTTTTTACACATAGAGAAGGCTCTTTAAAACACTTAAAAGCAGGAGCAAAAAGAGTGGTGATATCAGCACCAGCAAAAGATGACATCGATACGACCATAGTTATGGGGGTAAACGAAGAAACTTTTGATCCAAAAAAAGATTTCATTATTTCAAATGCCTCTTGCACCACCAACTGTCTCGCTCCTCTTGCAAAAGTGCTTCATAAAAATTTTAAAATTATAAAAGGACTCATGACAACGATTCATGCCTATACGAGCGATCAACGCCTTCACGACAATCCTCATTCTGATTTTAGACGAGCCCGTGCCGCGACACTTTCCATGATTCCTACAACAACGGGCGCAGCAGAAGCCGTAGGACTCGTGCTTCCCGAACTTAAAGGAAAACTCACAGGACTCGCCATTCGCGTGCCTACTCCAACCGTATCAGTAGTCGATCTTGTATGCGAAACCGAAAAGTCAACAACGGAAGAAGAAGTAAATAAAATACTAAGACAAGCCTCACAAAATTCTCTCAAAGGCATTCTTAAAGTATGCGATCTTCCACTCGTATCAGTAGATTTTAAAGAAGATAGTCATTCCTCAATAATAGACAGCCTCTCAACAATGGTAATCGGAGGAAATATGGTAAAAATATTAAGCTGGTATGATAACGAATGGGGATATTCCATGCGGCTTATCGATTTATGCGCTTACATAGGAGAAAAATCGAAAATGTAACCGATAACGACTAAAAAGATGGAAGCTTCCCCAACTCTTCCAAATTCATACTTTTTTAACCAAAAACACCGTATGAACAAAAAACGTCTCTCAAAAATCCTCATAGCAACGATGGTGATAAGCCTCGTTGTAACTCCTTTGGCAGCCTTTGCCCAAGAAGTTGATCCTGCTACTACCGATCCTGCTGTCACCGATCCTGCTGTCACCGATCCTGCTGTCACCGATCCTGCTGCTACTGATCCTGCTGCTACTGATCCTGCTGCTACTGATCCTGCTGCTACTGATCCTGCTGCTACTGATCCTGCTGCTACTGATCCTGCTGCTACTGATCCTGCTG
>CAZTVN010000079.1:0-3410 GCA_964617145.1 uncultured Candidatus Peribacteria bacterium | reverse complement strand
TCCAGACATCTTTCCGTCCAACCATCGCAAAAATTTTATGTGAACACTGCCTAATGCAAAATGGGTTTTTATTATACGATTGCATCTTTAAACTCTGAGACAAATGGATACATACCGGTATGGATGAGTCGATTTAAATGACATCTCGAATAATACGCATGTCCGATTTGTACTATACTTCTTTCTTCAATGAGGCGTTGTTTTATTTCTTCTACATTGAATTGTGTTTCTCGAGCTGTTTTTTCAAGATTTTTTCTCAAGTTTTTTTCTGTAATGTATCCAAATAATCTTGTAATGATCGATAGTCGCTGTTTTAGTTGATAAATGTGGTGATTATTCCATCCCTCTTCATTTTCATGACTGTCCAATACAAATTGAATCTCAGCACTTCTTTTTCTTAAGCCTTCTATCCCATTTTGAAACTGAATAAGAAAAGTGCAGTTGAGCGATCTAAATGTTTCTCCTTGATGTGGATTTCTTTCTTGTTCGTTTGGGAGACCATTTTTGTCCAGATTGCATTCACCCAATTCCAAACTTTCGCGCATTGATGTAATTTCTTCATCACTCACTAATCCTTTATTGTCGAGATCGAATTTTTTAGGAGACAATTTAGACTTGAGCCTTTTTAATTTGTTTATAAAATATCGTGCGAGTTCGACTATTTCTTCAGTGGATTCTGCAAATACACGTAAACCCAGTCCATCTTTTAGTATTTCGTCCTCATCAGCCTCAATCTTCCTCAAAACTTTAGAGACGAAACGTGCCTCACTTTTTTTTCGCCCCCGCATGGTAAAAGGAATAATGTGCCAAAGCTTAGCACTAAGTTCTTCATCGATATCACCATTTCTTTCTATGGTTATACTTTTATCTTCCAACAACATTCTTTGAAGCGTTTCTTGGTCTTCGCTGAGTTTTTCAATATGCTGCGAATTTTTTACATAATTGTATGCGTCGCATACTTTGAGTAGAGCGCAAATTATCGGCGCAAACCCAATATTTCTTTTTTTTCCCCATTCAAAAGATTGACTATTGTCTACTCTTTGAAAAAGTCGGACTATATCATCAACTGACGTGAATGTAAAATGTTTCAGGGTGTTTGGAACTTCTATCTCAAGGATATTGCTCATAAATGAAACGGCATATGACCAACATGTTCTCATTCTTTCAAGAGCTTCTGGATTTTCTCTTCCATAATTTTTCTCTAATTCTATTCCCGCTCTATGATGAAAAATTTTTGCCACATCCGTCCTTGTAATCCCACGCAATGAAAATAAGTCTAATGCGGAACAAAGTCTTTCTTCCCGTCCTCCTATATTAATAATTATAGGTCGTTGATGGCAAAGTAAGATATCTGTCGTTAAGGTACCAGAGTCATGAAAAAAAAAATCATGCGTCAGACTACATTCACCCAGTGTTTCTTTTCGTTCTGAATTCATAATTTCTTAAAGATTATTTTTAATGGACAAGCCTTTTTATGGGATAGGCTCATAGATTGTAAACATATTTTTAATATTTGTCAATCTATCCTTTTTCGGTTATTATAAATTTGATTTTTTTTAAGATTATGAAAAAAAAATATTTTATCCTGATCATTTTGTGTTTTCTATTACTTCTGTCAGGCTGCAGTAATAATACACAAACCGATTCTCCTGAGGAGAAAAAGCCCACGGTTGCGGCAACATTTGTGCCGCTTGTGGCGCATGTAAGAGCTGTTGTTGGAGATTTGAAAAGTATTGGGAATTCGACTGTTTCGGGTAATTCAAATGTTTCTGATGATGTAAGTTCGAGCAATTCCAATGCGGACGGTTTTAATGAATCGGAAAATACCTATCAGGTTATTTCCATTATTCCTCCTTCTATCGATCCTCATGAGTACGAGCCAAAACCAGAGGACGTAAAAAACCTTGAAAAGGCTGAGGTGATATTTGTCAATGACCCCCTTTTTGAGGCAAATGTCGTCAATCTTGTTACTGACAAAAGTAAAATTGTTGATACTGGCATAAACATCAAAAAATATCCTCTTGCTGGCTCAGCGGGATTATCGAAAAATACATCAACTGAATCACTCACTTTACATGAAAAGGATTTGACCTATGATCCGCATTTTTGGCTTGCTCCTCTCAATGCCATCAATCAGGTTAAAGTTATACGAGACACTATGATCGGCATTGACCCTCAAAATACCTCAACTTATGAAAAAAATGCCGAAGCCTATATACAAAAATTGCGCGAAATGGATGAACTCTACTTCTCGACATTTTCCACTATTCCTCAAAAAAATCTCGTCCTCAGCCATAATTTCTATGCCTACCCCGCGCAAAGGTATGGACTTTCGATTGTCTCCACTCTTGGAAATCTCAATGGTGTTGAGCCGACCAGCGGACAGCTCACTGACACGCTGACACTGATGAAACAAAAAGGCATTACAACTGTTTTTGTTGAAAATAACACGGAAAATCGTCTTATTCAGCTCATTTCTAGAGATTTTGGTTTCAGGATATATCCTCTTAACTCAATGGAAACCTCGAAAAATGCCGTCACGGCCAATACATACCTTGATATATTAGAGGAAAATCGGGTAAATTTAGAGCAGGGACTCTCTCCTTCACTATGAATCTTATCGAAATCAAACATCTTTCGCTTTTTCTCCAGGAAAATCCTGTTCTCGAAAATATTTCATTCCACATAGCGCAGAGTGAATTTGTCGCGCTTCTCGGTCCCAATGGCGCGGGAAAATCGAGTCTTATCAAGGCTCTTTTGGGTATTTCGGAAGGCCGTATTTCCGGCCAGATTCATTTTCAGATGGATAGAAAGCAAATTTCCTATATTCCCCAAAGAATTGACGAGGTTTTGCACCTCCCTGTAACCGTCGAAGAACTTTTTTTAAGCCATTATCCTGGTTTTCGTTTCTTTTTTCGAAGTAAAACGCTCCACCGCCATTTTCTTCAACATTTGGAAAATTTCGGCGTGGCACATACCCTTAAACGCCACTTTCCCACTCTTTCCGGCGGAGAAAAACAGCGTGTTCTTTTAGCCATCAGCTTTCTCCAAAAACCCAAGCTTCTCATCCTTGACGAGCCTGTTTCAGGAGTTGATATTGAAGGTGAAAAAACTTTTTTCGCGCTTCTTGAATCCCTCAGAAAAGACGGAACCGCGGTTCTCCTCATAAGTCATGACATCGATATGGTGTCAATTTATGTGGATCGCGTTATTTGTCTCAATAAAAAAATCATCTGCGAAGGCATTCCTCAAAAAACGCTTACCACTGATGTTATCGATACCCTCTATAAAGGAAATATGACTCATTATCACCATCACCATTAAAAAAATTATATGTATCAAGGTTTCCATATTATATTCAAGGAGCTTCTGAAAAACGTACCATCTACTGCAATTTTATCATGTCGGCT
>CAZTVN010000078.1:0-3881 GCA_964617145.1 uncultured Candidatus Peribacteria bacterium | reverse complement strand
GGATATTCTTAAAAATGAATACGTTGAAGAAAAAAGTATTGATAAAGAAAAACAAGTTTATGGAGCTGTACGAGGAATGGTCGATTCTCTTGAAGATCCCTACACCGTTTTTATGACGCCGGATCAATCTAAGGAGTTTCAAAATAATTTGGATGGAAATCTTGAAGGCATCGGAGTCGAAGTCACGATCGAAAATCAAAATCTCGTCGTGGTCTCACCTATAAAAGGTTCTCCTGCAGAAAAAGCAAATATCAAACCAGGAGATATTATTTACGAAATTGAAGGCAAAGAGACAAGTCAAATGAGTCTCTATGAAGCCATTATGAAAATTCGAGGTAATAAAGGAACTCTTGTGCATCTCACAATTTTAAGAAAAGGAGAACAAGATCCGGTGAATGTGTCCATTGTGAGAGACAGTATTCAAATTGAAAGCGTTTCATGGGAAGAGAAAGACGAAAACATAGCCTATATTGCCATTAATCAGTTTAGTGATTCGACCCTCACAGAGCTACAAAACGCGATTAATGAAATCCTTCTAAAAGAACCGAAAGGCTTAATTCTTGATCTCCGTTACAATGGTGGTGGATATCTTGATATAGCGGTTGATATTCTTGGGGAATTTATAGAAGGCAAAAAGAAAGCGGTTGTGATAAAACAACGTGAAGAAAGTAAAAATGAAGATATTTATTTAGAAGGAAAAGGTCATCTTGCTGATATTCCTCTGGTTGTTTTAGTAAATTATGGATCAGCATCAGCATCAGAAATTCTTGCAGGCGCCATCCAAGATTACAAACGAGGGATCGTGATCGGTGAACAAACTTTTGGAAAGGGCAGTGTGCAAGAGGTTATCACTCTCGAAGATGGATCGAGCTTGAGGATGACGATCGCAAAATGGTTTACGCCGCTTGGTCGTACTATTGACCATGTCGGAATTCAGCCTGACAGATTGGTGGAATATACTGATGAAGATGTTGAAACAAGTAGAGATCCTCAACTTGAAGCTTCTCTTCAATATTTGAATGAAAACTCCGAATCTTAGTGACATGCTAAGGAGGTGCTGAAACCACGTTTTTTCAGCAGGTCCTTAAGCAGATAACTTATAACCGAAACCATGAACCGTCTCAATCAGATGAGGTTTTTTAAAATCAATCTTTTGGCGAAGATTATGAATATGAACATCAATAGTTTTCATCTGAACATTTAAACACTTTTCCAACCCCCAGATATGTTCAAGAAGATGTGATCGAGTAAAAACCTTATTGGGATGAAAAGCAAGATACGTAAGAAGTTGATATTCGCGACGCTTCAAAGGGATAACACACTCTTCTCTAAAAACCGTTCGAGAAACACAATCAATGGTAAGGTCATGAATTTTGAGAAAAGGATGGGCATCTTGCCGATGAGATGATGCAAGAGATGGTAAACGCGAAATAAAAGAATCTAAATGGAAAGGCATACCAAATATCTCATTTACACCAGATATTGATGCTCTCTCGCAGATTTTTTCTTTACTGTAAGCGGTGAAAAGGAAAAATGGAATCGTACATTTATGCTGGCGCAGCATGGAGCAGAGAGTAACTCCGTCAAAAGGAGGAATACGAAAACCACATAAAAAAACCGTAAACTGGTTTGAAAGCGCTTTATGAATAGCATCAAGAGCGTTTTCTGGTACATAATAGGCAATCCCGTTAAGGTGGAGGTATCGAGAAAAAGATCTATTTAATAGAGGATCTTCAAGAAAGAGTAAAATATTCATAAGCTTTTTTATGAACTTTTATAGTCTCCCTATACAGAAAAAAGATTAAATTTTCCTAAAAAAATTATGAAATTTTCTTAAAAAATTTGTAAAAATTTTAATGCCGAAATTTCATAATTTTTTTAGGAAAATTTAAGAATTGTTTGCTAGATTCATTACCTATCTATTCTATTAACACATAAAAGAATGAAAGAAACAGAGATTATCTGGCTGGATGAAAAATGGAAGGCCAGAATGGCAAAAAAGATGTCTCCATATGACGATAATGAAAGAGACCGACATATCGAGAAGATGAAAATAGCTCTTCAGGTGGCACAGAACTATCTAGATTGCTCCAAAAAACATACCCTGAAGAAGAGAGACCAACAAAATCTGGAAATTATTGAAAGCTCTCTCGAACGATTAGAGAGTTACATTGAAAAAATTGCTAGACTTTAAGAAACCCTTAAAGTAGACTGAAGTGCGCGAAAGACCTTACGGAGAGGTACTCAAGAGGCTGAAGAGGCGGGTTTGCTAAACCTGTAGGGGGATGTTAAGTCCCCGCGAGGGTTCGAATCCCTCCCTCTCCGAAGCTACATCTGAGAAAACCGTTCCGAAGTGAAGCGGATGCGAGGTCTCTCGAGCATTCGCGAAGCGAAGGACAAAAAGCGATGGAAAATTAAAGATTTTCAGAACTTTTTGAAGTTTTCCCTCGTGCGGCTATTTTACGACTTTCACGCTCGCAGCGAGAATATGAGCTTCCTCTTCGGTCACACCTTCAATTTCCATAAGGTCTTTTTCTTTTAACCCTTGTAATTGAGCAACAAGAGTAAGATTCGAGGCTTTAAGCTTTTCAGCGAGTTCGGGAGTAACCCCTAGAAGATCTTTAACCTCCATAAGTGCGGCTTCTTTTTCAGGTTCTGGTTTTTGACCAGTAAGCTCAGCCATGTCCAGAATATCAATTTCATAACCAACCAACCTAGAAGCAAGGCGTACATTTTGACCATTTCTACCGATGGCAAGAGGTCTTTGATCGGTATGAACATAAACCTTCGCACGTTTTTGTTCAGTATCAATAACAACTTGAGCTACTTTCGCTGGCGCTAAAGCCGATTTAATAAATTCCTCATCACTGGATTGCCACAAAATAACATCGATGCGTTCACCATTCAATTCATCCATAACATTTTGCACTCGAACCCCTTTTTGTCCGACACAAGAACCAATCGGATCGATCTTAGGATCCTTAGATACTACGGCAATTTTACATCTCACTCCAGGTTCTCTCGCGATAGCTTTAAGCTCGACAAGTCCTTGTTTAATTTCAGGGATTTCAAGGTTAAGGAGCTTGCTCACAAGACCTGGATGAGTACGAGATATAAGGAGTTGAGGGCCTTTGGTGGTTTTAATAACCTTGTCCAAGTAAATCTTTAAACGCTGACCAGCATAATAACGCTCATGAGGTATTTGTTGGTCAACTGGAAGAAGACAGGTGGTTTTTTCAAGATCAATATAGACATTCTGATTCTCAACTCTGTGAATACGGGCATTCAAAAGCTCATTTTCACGATTTTTAAATGTTTCATACATAATTTCCCGCTCAGCTTCTTGGAGACGTTGAATAATAACCTGTTTTGCTGATTGAGCAGCAATACGACCATATTCTTTCGGAGTTACATCAATTTTGATCTCATCATCAATATTCGCATCTTTTTTATAATTCTTTGCTTCTTTAAGAGAAATTTCTGTATCTTCATTTTCAACCGTTTTGACAACCTTTTTTATGAGAAAAATGTTGGCAATATGAGGAGCATCAACGAGGTCTATATCGATAATCTGGTCACGATTTCCATAATCCTTTCGATAGGCAGCGCGAAGCGCTGCTTTAATAGTTTCTAAAACTACATCTCGAGAAATATTTTTCTCATCACAAAGTTGATTAATAGCAGCGAGAAATGGAGATTGCATAGACGATAATGATGAAAATAAAAAAATAATACGGAAAACATCAGGATCCTTTTAGTATCCTGATGCAACTATATTTTAGGATAGCAAGAAAAACGCATATTGGCAAGAGAAATGTAAGTAAGTGGGTTATATTAAGCAATACATTGGGGAGAAAATTTTCCATAATGAGTTGAAAAAT
>CAZTVN010000077.1:0-3955 GCA_964617145.1 uncultured Candidatus Peribacteria bacterium | reverse complement strand
TTCTAACATTCCTTGCTCCCTGCACTCTGCCGCTCGTTCCGGGTTATCTTGGCTTGATCAGTGGGGTTTCCCTAAATGAAATTCAGGATCCGGAAGCATTAAAGAGTGTGAGATGGAAAGTCTTTTTGAATGGTGTGTTTTTTATTTTAGGTTTTAGTGCGATATTCATACTGCTTGGAACTCTGGCGGGTTTCGGAGGTTCGGCGATAGCCACTCACCGCGTCTTGCTTTCCAAAATAGGGGGGATTGTAGTGATATTCTTCGGTCTTTACATGGTAGGACTCTTTAAGCTGCCAATTTTTAAATTTCTCGAAAAAGAAAAACATATATCGGCAGGAAGGTTTCTTACGCCGGGTCATCCTTTTAGTTCCCTTATTTTCGGTTCAACCTTTGCTCTGGGCTGGACACCATGTGTGGGGCCGATCCTCGGTTCGATTTTGCTGCTCGCCTCAAGCTCAACCACGGTCGGTCAGGGGGCGCTACTACTAAGTGTTTTTTCATTGGGCCTGGCAATTCCATTTTTACTGGTGGCTCTTGGTATCGGCAGTGCATCGCGTCACATCAAGAGAATCAGCAAATACCTCCGTGCAATATCAATTGTAGGTGGAATCTTTTTGATTTTGCTCGGCTATGTACTGTTTACAAATAATTTTTCAGCCTGGTTGGGATTTTTTTATGAATTTTTTGATTTTGTGAATTATGAAAAAATACTCGATTATCTATAATTTTTTATTTCGATAACAATTATTTTATGAAAAAAATCGCTATTGTGATCGTTCTTGTCGTAGGCATCGGTGTTTTTCTATTTACTGCCTTTGCAAAGGAAAAAAACGATAATATCGCAGCCCCCGACCTTGAAACAAATGCTCTGACAGAATCTCAGAATCAGGCTGAGTCTCAGAATCCAAATGAGTCTATCCTGGCTCCGGATTTTTCTCTACCACAACTGGGCGGAGGTACGATTACGCTTTCAGACTATCGCGGCAACAAACAGGTGATCCTTGATTTTTGGGCTTCATGGTGCCCTAATTGCCGCAGAGATATGCCAAAACTAAACACCTATTATGAATCATACAGGGACGATGTTGAAGTTATCGGAGTCAATCTCGGCGAAAGTGAAAATGATGCGAGTGAGTTTATCGCTTCGAAAAATATCTCCTTTCCGATAGTACTGGACTCTTACGGGAGTGTTGCCCAACTCTATCAAATGAATTATACAAATGTTCATGTTCTTATAGATAAGGACGGAAGTGTGGTTCGCGTTATTCCGGGAGACATAAGCGAAGCCGATGTGTTATCTCTTATTCAATAATTTTTATTCCTATGCAAACACAAGCCACTCTAACCTGCCCGCTATGCGCAGCCGTCCAGGCCGCTGAAATTCCGACCGGGTCCTGTATGCCCTTTTATAAATGTCAAAAATGCAATAAACTCATAAAGGCTAAAGATGGAGATTGTTGTGTTTTCTGTAGTTATGGTAACAAAAAATGCCCTCTTAAAAGTTCATAATATTTTATATCTTTTAACCCATATTCCTATGGACCAATCACAAGAAAATCAGCTCGAGCAGCCATGCGCTTGCGGAAGCGGCAAAAAGGCGGGAGCCTGCTGCAAATCTGAGCAGTCATGCTCCTGTGGCTCCGGAAAACCGGCCAGTGAATGTTGTTACAAACAACAATGAGCAATACCTTCTTAGTAATCATACTGGTTTTTGTCTTGTTTGTAAGTGTTTTAAAGTTCTTTGAAGACCGTTTTTGCCTTGCTTGCCTTACGCGAGGCAGGCAAATTATTTCAGTCATTCTTGGAGCCACTGTGGTTGCCATGTTTACCGAACTGCTTGACGGCATCTACAGTGGTGTCCATAACACAAACAATCTTCTTGTGCTTATTTTACCGCTGGCATTCATTGCATTCATGTTTTTGCATATGCACATCTACAAGCATAGAGACAATCACATACAGTCCAGGGAGCTAAATTTTATGGTAAAAACAATTACATCGCTTTCAGATATTCTCATAGGGATTTTGGCTGCCACTCAAATACAAGACAGTGTTTTATCTGAAATGATTTTTCTGGGAATTTTACTTTCTTATGAAGTTATTGAACAATTATCCATGCATATTGTTCATGAAGAGAGTGCCCCCAGAGAAAGTAAAAAAACATATAGTGTTTTCTTCAAACTCTTCCTTTCAGCTTTGCCGCTTATCAGTTTTGCCTATGCCTATTTTATCGGGATATCGGAGGCGGCAAGCGTGGTTATGCTGGCGGTGTACGGTGGAACGTTATTTTCAGTAATTGTGCGTGAAATTTTATCACAGGAGAGAAAAATGCTACCCTCCTACTTTTTGAGCGGTTCAGGCGTTTTTGTTCTGTTGTTTTTTATCAATTATTTATTATTTTAACCTCATTTTTATGAAAAAAATGATGCCCATGATGCTGCTTATGCTCATCCTCTTTATTGCCTCGGTGATTTTTGCCTGGCAGGGGGTAAGCATGCATCAAAAAGTTTCTGTTGAAGAAACAAAATTCCATCAGCTCCAGGCCGATTACTTTATTTTGAGCAAGGCGACTCGTGAGGCCGCACCGGATAATTCGGAGCTCAATGAAACTTTGGTACAAATTCAAAACTACCCCTCTGAGCTTATGCAGCTTAAACTCGTTGGAGTTGGTAAAATTTTGACCGGAATTTTTATCATACTTTTCAATATCCTTCTGGCTTTGATTATGATGCCAATTCGGCTGGGTGCAATGATCAAAAAATAGCAGTACGTTATGCACTTCTACACTAAGGAAAAAATTAAAAAACTAGATCAATACGCGGTAAAAAACGGTCTGGAAATCCGGCAAATGATGGAAATTTCCGGATTCCAGATGGTGGCTCTTTTCAAAACCCTGAAGATACCCTGGTTTGCTAAAATAGCTATCGTTTGCGGAAAAGGTAATAATGGAGGAGACGGACTTTCAGCGGCCAGATTTTTGGTAAATGAGGGATGGGAAGTGAGTATAATACTTGCAGATTCTAAACTGAACGCAGATGCCAAACATCACTTTGCGCTACTTAAAAAGATGCATGTACCAGCTTTCTATTTTGAGAGAAAACCAAAAGAAGCAATGAGATTAATAAAAGAATCGGGAATCATAATTGACGCGCTCTTTGGATACAACATTCATGATAATCCAAGAGAGCCATATAGTCACATCATCGAGCTCGTGAATAAATCTGATGCGACCGTGATAGCCTATGATCTGCCATCCGGCCTTGATGCTACTCAAGGAAAATCTTTTGAGCCCTGTATTCAGGCGGATTATACCCTGGCATTGGCAATTCCCAAAATTTCGCATACAACAAAAAACGGAAAGAAAAAATCCGGCGAAATTTACGTTGCCGATATTGGTATTCCGAAATTTCTTTATGATAAAATATCAAAAAACAGTCGCCCGGATTTCAATGGCTCCTTAATAAAATTGTAACAAGCTAAAATGGATAAATTGCTTTTCGTCTACAACGCAAATTCGGGACTTTTTGACACCCTAACGGATTATGCGCACAAAATTATTTCTCCCGATACTTACTCCTGTAACTTATGTAAACTTACCTACGGTAATTTTGGCATGAAGCGTGAGTGGAAAGATTTCATTGATTCAATATCTGCTGATAAGGACTTTTTGCATCGTGATGAATTCTTGAAAAACTATCCTCAGTTTGCCGATGTCACGTTACCCTCAATTTTTGCGCTGGGAGGTGAACTGCCTGTCTTACTACTCCCTGCTGACACAATCAATAGGGCCAAGAACTTAAAGGAATTGAAAGAATTATTAAGTGGAAAAATCCTTCAGAATGAAAAAAAATTCCCAAAAAGGTCTATCGCATAGAGAAATATTTTCTACGCTATTTGTTATATCTTTGTTTATCTTAGCAGCTTTTTTAATGCAAAAATATGGCTATCTCTTGGA
>CAZTVN010000076.1:0-4076 GCA_964617145.1 uncultured Candidatus Peribacteria bacterium | reverse complement strand
ATTTCTTTATTTTCACCCTATAAAATTTTACATACATTTTTGAGTAAAACTTACATAGCGCTGTTGATCTTTACAGCATGTTTTGATATTTTTTGAATTATCAAGAGAATTTGATCTCTTTCTAAAAAATCCTCGTATTTTCTTGGATTTTGAAATTTTTTGATTTGCAACTCTATAAACCTTGACACATCGCGGAGAGTAGATTAAGATACCATTAAATTGCGCGGCGCCAAAAGGCTAAATCGCGCCCAATCGAGTAATATGAGACAAAAAAACTACATTTTTGAACTAATTCCCATAGATTTAATTGAGATGGACCCAGCGCAGCCGCGCCAAGACTATGGAACCGACGGAGAACAAAATCGTCTATATATTTCTATTAAACAATTAGGCTCTTTTCAGCCGCTTATAGTTCGAAAAACACCACAAGGCAAATTCCGCATCCTGGACGGCCATCGTCGATACATCTGCCTCAAACGACTAGTCGAGGAGGACAAATTAATAGAATTCGAAAAAATTCCCTGCCGGGTTTATGAACAGCTTCCAACAGATGAAGAAGAGCGGATCCGTTTTGAAGTTCAAAATAACCGTCGTTCATGGAAACCAATCGAACGCGCGCAAGTGATTAACAGGATTCGTGAATCAGGATCGTTTCGAAGCCAAGAAGATGTAGCAAAATTTTTAAATATTCCACGAACACTGGTCGGAAATTCTCTGCAGCTTCGAAGTCTCAATCTTGACCTTATTGCTAAGATGGAAAAAAGAGACCTGAAACCTACCTACCAAACAGAACTGGTGCGCTTAATCCCTAAGCTTTGTAAGATAAAAAATATTGAGGCAGAGATGATCATTCAAAATATCATCAGCAGAATTGATCAAAAAGTTATTCGCTCTGCCAAAGAACTGCGAACATTGCGAAGAGTTTTTCAATACGCGAAGGCAAATGAAGATTTTTTGTATGAATACCTAAATAACAGCACCATGACCGTAGATCAATTAATTCAAAAAAGTAATATTATACGTACTAATCTGACGTTTGTTGCCCAAAAAACAATCCAGGTTTTGAAAGAAAAGAAAAATAAAGGAAGCAAATTTCTGGAGGAAGAAAAAACAGCGCTTAAAGAATTACTGGAGCTCCTATCAAGAGAATTTCAATCCCCCACTTCACCACCCGATCATAGAGCATTCTTTGTAGTGGCGTCGGGAAACAAAAAAACCGATCAGCACTATGAACGCACTATTCATACTAAATGGACAACGCATGAAATTCGAAATTTTCTGTTACCAACAGAACTGCAAAACATAAAAACCAGCTCCCAAGACCACTCCTTTATGATGTGGGGCCATTTACCTGCCAACAAAAATATCTCTGCCTGGCAATCGATGCAGGCCGGCGACACGGTCTTAATTTATAGAAAAGGAAAAATAGTTCTCGCCGCAAAAGTCCTTTACAAAATACAAAGCAAATCTTTAGCGAAGTACCTGTGGGGAGAGAATGACCAAGGGCAAACCTACGAGTATCTTTATTTCTTCGCAAATGAATCTTTGTTGGACTTTCCTCAATCCCAGATCAACCATCTTTTCGGATATAGCCAAAATTATACTCCCCAAGGTCTGGTTAAAATTAACCAAGCCATCGTAGACAAAATGCTTACAAATCCTCCCACCTCTTTCTCGGTGTTAAAGGCTGGACAAAAAAAATAAATAGTTTGTATGTTATCACGTGATCAACAAGACCAGATTTTTCATCTACTGGATAACGGAATGTCCGCTTCTCAGATTTCTCGGCAATTACACATAAGCATTGGTACAGTCTATAATTACCGAAATTCTCGAAGTCATTCAGGGAACACCGACTCACACAAAGAAAAAATTCCTTCCAAAATTTTACCATTCCGGGAATCCATCAGGTTGCGTCTAAAGCGTGGCGAAAAAAATATCACAAGGATATTTCAATATCTACAGAAAGAAGGGTATCTAGGAAGCTACGCCTTATTGAACTCGTATGTGAGAAATTTTTTACTCTCCTTTCGTCAAAAGAAATATAAAAGGAGTACGCGTGTCGAAACGGATCCCGGAGAACAGGCACAGATTGATTGGGGAGATTTCGGCAAAGTAGTAATCAACGGTCGAAAGGAAAAACTATATGCTTTTATCTATATACTTTCCTACAGTCGTATGGCATATGTTGAATTTGTCGTTCGCCAAAAGCAAGTAGTTCTCCAAAATTGTCATGTTCGAGCGTTCGAAAAAATCGGCATGCCCAAAGTTCTTCGATATGACAATATGAAAACTGTTTTAGTGCGCAGGAAAAAACTTCCAAATGGTTACAAAAAACTTTATTGGAATCCTTCCTTTCAGGAGTTTGCCAAATATTATGGATTCGAACTCGATATCTGTCCGCCTTATTGGCCTCGTTCAAAGGGTAAAGTAGAAGCAATGGTGAAATATCTGAAGCAAAACTTCGCAGACGGCAATGTTTTCAAAAAAAATTTTATAAGTCTCGAAAACCTTAATAAAGAGGTGTCCCGATGGCTTGATGAAGTAGCGAACGCGCGCATCCATCGAACAACCAAAGAAAAGCCTTGTAATCTCTGGAAGAAAGAAAAGCCGTTCCTAATATTTCCCAATGGTTTTTCTCCTTACAATCCCACTCCCCTCTTGCCCAGACGAAGTACGAAGGACGGATTAATTCAATATAAATCTGTCTTTTATTCCGTCCCCATGGATTACGCTCAAAAGAAGCTTTACATTCGAGAGATCGATAACTCTGGGCTTCCTATTTTAGAAATTTATGATCACCACGAGAGCATTGCTCGCCACTCTATAAGCACCAAGCGCGGAAGTTGGGTCCTTGATGACCAGCATCTCTCTACAAAAAATGAAGGGGAAGTGCCAAAGAAAAAAATAAAAGAAATGGCTTCTATTTCCGTTGCCGCCAGGGATCTTCATTACTACGATATCGTCGGATAATATATGAGCAGAAAAAAAATTTTTCATTTTGAAGTCCCGACCAACGGCACGCAAGAAGAACGAATTAAGTCCATGTGCACGATGTTGGAGTTGAAAGGAGCGGCAACCTCTTTAACAAAAATCGCAGAGAGAACGAATCGAAAACATCGAACATTGTATGACTTCTTGGAAGACTTTTTAGAAAAGGAAATGTTTTTGCGCGAAGAGAATAGAATTACTCGTTGGGCTCAAAATGCGCGCTTTCCTTTTCAGAAAACCATCGAAGAATTCGATTATTCTTTTCAGCCGTGCATTGATCAACGACTAATGAATGAATTGGCATCTTGTCGGTTTATCCAGCAGGGAGAAAATGTAATCTTCCTCGGTCCCTCGGGTGTTGGAAAAACGCATCTCTCTATTGGTCTCGGCATTGAAGCAATTTATAAGGGGTTTGATACAAAATTCATGAAAATGGACGAATTTATAGAGCTTGTCGGAGACGAAACTGAGGATGCTTCAAGAATATTCAAACTCTGCGCTCGTCCACGGCTGTTAATTTTTGATGATATTGATTTTTATAAACCTGAAAAGAATGCGAGTACGATTCTCTTTAAACTCATTTATCAGCGACATGAAAAAAAGTTATCCACCATTTTTACTTCAAATAGATCATTTAGTGAATGGGGTGAACTTTTTGGAAGCAAAGAACGCGCAAGCGCAGCCATCGATCGAATCTTAGAAAACGCGGTGATGATTAATATCCAGGGTGATTCTTACCGTATTAAAGATAAGCTCAAAAAGATAGCGAAGCTGAATGATGAACACATTCCCTCATGAGAGGAAACAACTAATATAACTCTATGACTCAAGAAGAACTTCATCGCTTTTTAGCAAACCCCTACTATTGTCTATCACAAATCGATGAGACAATGACCCATGATCACCCACCCATCATAACGGAGGGGGAGTTTATTCAAATTGGTGAAAAACTCATTAAGGAAATCGGAATCAAGGAATACCTCCGGCATCTCCTTGAAAATCTCAAGGGTAACTATGTGACTTCTGAAAAATAAACCCGTCCCTGCGGCAAGACCGCAGGGTATCAGGGCGGGTTTGTTATGGGT
>CAZTVN010000075.1:0-4212 GCA_964617145.1 uncultured Candidatus Peribacteria bacterium | reverse complement strand
AGGTTAAAGTCACTTTCATTCTAACTTCCCCCAATGTTTTCTTTAATATAACCAAGAACCCAAAAACCCAGAAGAACAAAAATAAAAATTCTGCTATAATCTGAAACGATTTTCAGTAGGAACCTCTAAACCCATTATGACGATCATCACGCGTTTTCCGCCGTCACCAACAGGTTTTCTTCACATCGGAAGTCTTCGTACGGCTCTCTATAATTACGCCTTTGCTCGTCAAAATAAAGGGAAATTTATCGTTCGCATCGAGGATACCGATCGAGAGAGATATGTCGAAGGAGCCGTAGAGAATCTCCTAAAAACGCTGAGCTGGGCTGGATTTGATTTTGATGAAGGACCAGGGAAAGAAGGCTCACATAGGCCATATATTCAATCGGAGAGACTCGATATTTATAAAAAACATGCTAAGGAGCTTCTAGAAAATGGTCATGCTTACAGATGTTTTTGCTCAAAAGAAAGGCTGGAAACGATGCGAAAAGAACAGGAATTAAAACACCTTGCGCCAAAGTATGACCGCTTCTGTCTCGATCTCAAAGAAAGTGAAACAGAAGAAAATCTAAAAAAACAACTCCCTTATGTAATCCGACAAAAAATTCCGCGAGGAAAAATCGTACGCTTTACCGACATCATTCGAGGGCCAATTGAGGTAAACAGCGACACACTCGACGATCAGGTTCTTCTAAAATCTGACGGCTACCCTACTTATCACCTTGCCAATATTGTCGACGATCATCTCATGGAAATAACCCATGTGATAAAGGGCGAAGAATGGCTTCCTTCAACGCCAAAACATATTCTTCTCTACGAAGCTTTTTCATGGAATCCACCATTTTTTGCTCATCTCCCACTTTTACTCAATCAGGATCGATCAAAACTCTCAAAACGTCAAGGGGACGTAGCCGTCGAAGATTATATCCAAAAAGGATATCTCAAAGAGGCTCTCGTCAATTTTGTGGCACTCCTTGGTTGGCATCCAGAGGAAGACAACGAAATTCTTTCACTTGCAGACATTATCAAAAAATTCGATTTAAGCCGAGTCCAAAAAAGCGGCGCGGTCTGCAATTTTGAAAAACTTGAATGGTTTAACGGTTATTACATTCGCACGCTTTCAGATGAAAATCTCGCAAATCAGCTCGAACCATTCTTGAAAAATGAACCTTGGTATGAAGCGAATAAAAACGAAATTTCTCGATACTTGCCGCTCATTAAAGAACGAATGAAAACGCTCCTAGATGCGAAAAATATGCTAAAATACTTTTTTGTAGACGATTTCGAGTACGATCTTACGCTATTTGAAAATCCAAAAATGAAAGTTGATAAAAATATCGCTTTGCAAAGCCTCAAAGCAACATTGGAAAACCTAAAAACCCATACCGAGCTAAAAGATCTCAGACGAGAAGAAATCAAAGAAGAAAAAGACAAATCTCTCGCCAAACTACTCGATTTATGCGCCTTTTGGTGCGGGAAAACAGGATTGTCCAAAGGACAAGTCCTCTGGCCCATTCGTGTCGCCTTGACGAACGAACCTTTTTCCCCAGGGGTATTCGAGCTCATAATGACGATAGGGAAAGAAAAAACCATGCAAAGAATACAAAATGCAATAATGGCACTTAAAAAAAACCTTGGCACGATAGAAAAAACGAATTAACATAGAATTAAAGAATCTCTGAAAAAACATACTATGAACTTCAAAGACATCAAATTCATCATCAATCATTTACGAAAAAAACTCCATTGCCCAAAATGTGAAGAAACCTATCACGAAGAAGATATTGTTATTTTATCGACAACAAAAAAAGAAGCGATTCTTCTCTTGGATTGTTTAAAATGCTCGCACAACATTTTGGTGAGCGTAACGGCTGAACACGATTATTATTTACCGATTCAATTCACGATTAAAAACCGTCACGGCATCGTAAATGAAAACGATATTTTGGATATGCATAATTTTTTGAAAAATTTTGATGGCGATTTTTCACGCCTTATGATAAAGAAAAATCAATGAAACGTTTTTCTCTCATCGCATTTTTATCTATCCTCACTATTTTCTTTTTAGGATGCCAAACAAACACACTGATTGAGGAAGGGAAAGAAGCCATAAAAAACGTAAAAACAGAAACAGAAAAAGCAAAAGAAAAAACGCAGGAGACCATTTCGGATGTAAAAAAAGCAGCTGAAAGTGTAAACAAAGCAAGCAAAGAAGTAAAAGAAGCCGCTGAAAGTATCGGGCAAGCCAGAGAGGATATTAAAGAAATAGCGCAATGAAGCTCCTAAAAGCCGCTCTTCACGCACACACAACTGAAGATCCGATAGATAAAATTCCCTATAGCTCCTATGAGTTTATTGACCATGCAGCATCTTTAGCTTTTGACGTCGTTGCCATTACCTGCCACAAATATTGCTTCTTAAATGATGAGGTCACAAAATATGCCTTATCCCGCAACATAGTGCTCATAAATGGCATTGAGCAAAATATTGAAGGCAAACACGTCGTTATCTTAAACGCAACAAAAGAAACCGAACATATATTCACTTTCGAAGACTTAGAAAAGTACAAAAAAAATTATAATTGTTTCGTATTAGCTCCACATCCTTTTTTCCCGATGCCCTTTTGCTTAAACAAAAAACTCATCAAACACATCGGTCTTTTCGACGGCATCGAATTTTCCTATTTTTACAACGAAAAATGCAATTTTAATAAAAAGGCTGTAGAAATAAGCAAAAAACATAAAAAACCACTTGTCGGAACCTCGGACATCCATATTTTGAAATACTTCAATCCAACTTACGCCTTAATCGAAGCAGAAAAAAACATAGCGTCCATTTTAAAAGCCCTGAACGCAGGCAAAACAAAAATTGTTTCACGCCCATTAACAATAACCCAACTTATCGAAATACAGTTCAAAATGGTCTTCATGCCTCTTTTAAGGCGCAGAAAAAAATGTTATAATATAGGGACAAAAGAGACTTAATCTCATTCAAAACATCATCGCTCACGCTTAAGTTGCATCCTTTTCTCAGAAATATAAGGCATTTGGCTCAAAAATACCCTGCGAGGATTGTATTTCCGGAGGGCCAAGAAGAACGAATTATAAAAGCGGTCGAAGCCATCGTAAAAGAGGGTTTATGCTTTCCGATACTCATTGGAAACCCTCATACCATAAAAAATACCGCCAAAAAACTAAGAGTAAAAATCGATTTTAAAAAAATACAAATCATCGACCATCAAAAATCAAAAAGAAAGAAAGACTATGCTCAAAAATTCTTTAACTTAAGAAAAGAAAAAGGAATAAAGCTCGATCAGGCGAAAAAACTGATGGAAAACATCAATTATTTCGGCACCATGATGGTACACGAAAATGATGCCGACGGGATGATATCAGGGACAACTTTTCCAACAGCGGATACCATAAGACCAGCTCTGCAAATTATTAAAACCAAGGAACCATTTCATAAAGTTTCAGGATTCTTCTTTATGGTGTTGAAAAAAAAGCTCCTTCTCTTCGCCGACGCCGCAGTCAATATCGAACCAAGTGCTCACGATTTGAAAGATATTGCTTCCGATACAGCAATAACCGCAAGAAAATTTGGTATAACGCCAAAAATTGCTTTTCTTTCATTTTCAACTAATGGTTCGAGCAAGCATCCTTTAGTCGATAAAGTACTCGAAGCAGTAGCGCTCATGAAATATTACCATCCTGAGATTATTACCGATGGAGAAATGCAAGTCGATAGTGCGCTTGTGCCGGAAGTTTCAAAAAGAAAATTTCCTCATTCACGCATTTGCGGAGATGCCAATGTACTTATCTTCCCATCACTGGAAGCGGCAAATATCGCCTATAAACTCGTTGAACGTCTTGCAGGAGCCTCTTCCATTGGCCCGATCCTCCAAGGACTAAAAAAACCAATAAACGATCTTTCCAGAGGCTGCAAATGGCAAGACATTGTAAGTATTGCAGCCATAACAAGCATCGAAGCGCACGATCTTAAGTATGGAAAAATCTGGCAACAAAAAAGCAAGAAATCTCCAAAATCAAAACGCCCAATATGAATATTTTAGTCATAAACGCAGGCTCATCGTCACTCAAAATAGCTCTCTTTAAAAAAGAAAATAAAAATATTATAAGAGTCGCTGATGGTATTTCCGAAAACATTGGTCTAAAAAGTTCAAAAATCAAAATTAAATCGGCACCAAAATCA
>CAZTVN010000074.1:0-4219 GCA_964617145.1 uncultured Candidatus Peribacteria bacterium | reverse complement strand
TTTAGTTTTTTATCCCAACCTGGCAATTGGTGAATTTCATCAAAAAAGAAATAAAGGGGTTCTTGGATGTTTTCAATGCTTTGACCAAGAACGTGTTCCGCATATGTTCGAATAACATGATCAAAAAGCTTGTCATTTTCCTCAAAAAGCATTTCCGCTTCCAAAAATGGATCGTCGAAGGAGACATAGAAAATGCTTTTTGGATACACTCCTTCTTGCAATAACTCTTTGATGATTTGCCGCATAATGGTGGATTTTCCAATCTGCCTCATGCCGACTATGCTTACGATTTGTTTACCTTTTTTAAAACGATCTACTACAGAGGAATACACTTCGCGTTTAAATTGAGGTATTTCGTAACGATTTATTCCTTCCTTACCATTTTGCCACCACGGATTCCATGCACGAAGTTGCTGAATTAATTCGTTGGCCATAAGGTAAAATATTATATTTCATGATTATTTTATACTACAGTGTAATAAAAATCAAGTTTTTTATTCACTATGGTGTGATAATTTATATAAAAATAAATTTGACAAAACACACTACAATATGATCAAATTAAAAGTTATTATTAATTTAATCTAAAAATTATGAAACTCAATACGGCCCAAGAATGTGCTAAAGGAGTGCAAAGCAGCCTCACAGAATTTGCCCCGCAAGATGCAGCAAGAATGCCTCAGATAGGCAAATATGGGGGTATATCATCACATGGCTCATTAATAGGCAGGAGTGATGATGTACATGTTTTAAGCAGCAGAATTGGCATGGACCTCCTAAGAAGATCACAGGTTGAAGCTGCTGATGGAGACGAGGCGGTATCTGAAGGGATCATAAAAGACATCCCCTTAATCTACCAAGCTCAATACGCTAAATTGCCTGATGATGTTAAATTACGCTGTACATGGGAAGAGCTTAAGACAAGATTATTAGCTTTCGGAAGGCACTATTTATTACAGGCAAGAAATTTACGGAATGGTGGTAACCTTGTATATATAGATGAAAAAGGTAATCCTGTTTTCAGAAATGACGGATTAACCCCTATATTAATAGGGAAAAACTATAATATAATAAGAAAAATGTTATACGGAGAAAATTATCAAGAAGGAGCCGAACACTATGGCTATGAAATGCCAAATAGTATTGAGGAGTTAAGGAAAATAGAAGAAATTACAGGAAACCCATTTGTTGAAAGTGAGGATCGCAAAGCCATAGTAGGTACTTTCATGGAAAGTGGTGGTGGACCATTTCCTCGTCGCTTTTATCGCATAGCTTTTATCGATCCGAGAACTAGGAAAGTTGACATCACTACTAATAATCCCTACTGCAAGTATATAGGGGTGGGGGTGACGCCGATGCTAAGGGTCAAAAAAATGGTTTAGGCTTTGAACTTTTACTTTATTATAAATAATGTAACGACGAATAGACACCTGCCCATTATAGGCAAGGCTACTGTAAAGTGTTCTTTCTCAAAATAAACTCTGAATTAAAAAAGGAGTTTGAAAGAACATTATAACCCTTTAGACACTATCGTGTTCCTTCCATCTCGCGTAATGCTCATTTCAATCCGAATAATGGGAATGTTAACGTCTATGACGACAACATTCCTAACAATGAGAATTCAAAGCGGGGCTTCGCCTGCTAAAGGTCTATTGGCTATATGTTGATTTAAGCCATCCTTCGGTCATTTCCCCAAATACAATTCCGCCACACGTTTATTGTCAAGAAGTTCTTTTCCTTTTCCCGAGAGGCGATTTTCTCCGAGTTCTAAAACGTAGCCGCGATCAGAATATTGCAAAGCAAGGTACGCATTTTGCTCGACCATAAGAATCGAAGTTCCAGATTTTTTTATTTTCTCACATGTTTCAAAAACCTCTTCAGTGATTTTGGGGGAAAGGCCGATAGAAGGTTCATCAAGAAGAAGAAGTTTTGGTTTTAACATAAGGGCACGAGAAATCGCAACCATCTGTTGTTCGCCACCAGAAAGAAGTTTTGATACCGTATGACGCTTTTCATAAAGACGAGGAAATTGGCTGTAAACTTCAGAAAGAGATTTTTGTAAAATTTTTTTCTCATTCAAAATATACGCACCGATTTCGAGATTTTCTTGAACCGTTAACGATGGAAAAACGCTCTTTCCTTGAGGCACATACGAGATGCCGCGTCGAATAATGTTCTCGGTTCTTACCGTATTCAAAAGTTCGCCAAAGAAAAAAATGTCTCCTGTTCTTATATTGGTTAAACCGAAAATACTCCTTAAAATTGTTGATTTACCAGATCCATTCGGGCCAATAATGGTAACAATTTCGGAATCGTTAACAACAATATCAACATTTTTTATGATATCTGGACCTGATCCATAGGAAGCAGTGAGTTTTTTGATTTTCAGCATGATAGAGGTTAAATTTTCCCGCCTTTTAAGCAGGATTTTTTTGACGGAGTCCCAAATAGGCCTCAAGTACGAGAGGATTTTTTTGAATTTCTTTGGGTGTAGAAAAAGCGATTTTTTTGCCTCGATCCATGACGATAATTTTTTCGCATATATTCATGATAAAGGGCATATTATGTTCTACGATAAAAATAGTCCGTCCTTCTTGTTTGAGTTTAAGAATAAACGATGTAATTTTTTGAATGAGAGTAGGATGAATGCCTGCAGTTGGTTCATCCAACAAAATAAGTTTGGCATCAAAGGCCTTGAGACGAAGAATTTCAATAAGTTTTTTTTGTCCGTAGCTCATTTCATAGATTTTTCGATGAGCCATTGCATGAAGTCCAACAGTTTCGAGAAGATCGAAGCTTGCTTTTTCAAGTTTTTTTTGAAAATTTCCATACGCAGAAAAGGCATCAAAAAAAGAACTCCTGTTATTACGAAAGGCTAAAATGACGTTATCAAGGACGCTAAGTTCTGGAAATAAACGGATAGATTGGAAAGTTCGACCAATCCCGAGTATAGCCCTTTCATAAATAGAAATGTTCATAACATCATGACCTTCAAAAAGAATTTTTCCTGTATCGGGAACCAAAATGCCAGAAAGAATATTAAAAAGTGTTGTTTTGCCAGCACCATTGGGACCAATAAGGCCGGTAATACTAGATTTTTTCAAACGAAAACTGAGGGATTCAACAGCAAAAATACCAGAAAAATGTTTACTCAAATTGTCGATGATTAAGATTTCCGAAGACTCTGAAAAGCGTGGTTCCGTCATGAAATTTGTAGCAGAAAAGAGGTTTTGCGGAATCTTCATGCCATTCATTTTGAAAAAATATTCGTACGTTTGCCCAAGATTCCGTTAGGTCGAAAGATCATAAAAAAAATAAGAACAAGCCCAAAAAGACTAAAACGTACAGGTCCAATAATTTGCGAAGGAACAAAAGTAAAAAAACGAACAGATTCATCGAGAAGAACAAGAAGAGTAGCGCCTACGATGCTTCCCCAAAATGAGGCCATTCCGCCGACAACAACCATACAAATAACAAAAATAAGTTCATCGATATTAAAAGTTTGAACATTAATAAAACCCAAAAAACTGGCTAAAAGTGCCCCGCCAATTCCCGCGAAAAATGCGCTCAAAACGAATACTTGTAGTTTATATTTCAAAGTATTTTTTCCAAGTGTTTGAGCAGCAATTTCATCTTCTCGAATGGCTTCAACAATCTTCCAAAAAGGAGAATGAATGAGTCTATAAAGAAAAAGAGCTATGAAAAAAGTAAAAACGATAGAAAGAAGGAAGAAAGAAAAATTACTTTGAAAGGTATATCCAAAAAGTTCGGGTTTTGGAATACCGGGAATTCCCAAAGGTCCACGGGTCAGAGAAGGAAGATTGACAATAAGTGAGAGAACGATAATGAGAAATCCCAATGAAGCAATTGCCATATAATGGCTTCGCAGTCTAAGAGAAGACAAACCCAAAAAAAATCCCAGAAGAGCCGAAAGACCAGCGCTAGAAAGAACAGCAAGAGGGAAACTAACTCCATGAAGACTTAAAAGAGCATACGTATAAGCGCCTGTTCCATAAAATCCAGGATGGCCGAGATTTAATACCCCAAGATATCCCACAATGAGGTTCAGCGTGAGAGTCAAAATAATATAGATATTGATGGTAATAAGAATGCGAAGAAGATAATCCATAGAAAAAATTTAAGGAGGTGCTGAAAAACATAACATTGTAACGAAATTTTACCATTTCGAGCGAAAAATGTGAAAAGCGACGAAGGCGTA
>CAZTVN010000073.1:0-4311 GCA_964617145.1 uncultured Candidatus Peribacteria bacterium | reverse complement strand
CCTTAAATGGAGCGAATTCATCAGTCACAGCATCCAATCTCAATACCTTAACTGGTGGTTCTTCATCAAATGCTGATAATCTTCACACCCATCACCCAAAAGTATATACAGGAACAGGAGATTCATCTACAGGAGATCGTGAAGTCTATTATAGTTGTGGTTTTAAACCAAAAACAATCAGGATCAACGCCATTTCAGCGGTAAATTCTAGTAGTAATCATCCCAGCTACGTAAATATTTTTTCTGTTGGAGAATGGTCTGAGACAGGCCAGCAATATTCAATTTATATAACTTATGCAAACCCGAAAGCGTATTCTGGTTTCGGAAACGGAATAGTAGATCTGGCAGCTGCTTCAGGAACACTCGCAAGAATCGATAATTCGGGTTTCTTTATACAATGGGACAATCATCCCGATTATTATGGCTCTCAGTATAGTTTGCAATTTGGATACACCTGTCAAGAATAAGCGAAAAAAGATGATATTTTCCTTAGTTCTCTGGCACTACAAAAAATAATTTTTCACGGCAAACTCGTACTGTTCGATAAAGAGCTTTTTAAAGAGAGAAAGTGTGTGCTGTTCATAAAAGAGAATCATAGCCTTTTTATACAAAACTTCATCGATACTTCGATATGATAAAGGACAACAAGTATGGGCTAAAAGAATCGCATTACCAAGAAGTCGGGAACTCCGTTTATTCCCATCTTCAAAAGGTTGAATATAGGACATGCCAGCGATACCGATGAGGGCTTTCAGAAAAGGATTAGGAAGTTTATGAAGAAGTTGGCAGAGCTGCTCGAGCTCCTCACGAACTTGATAATAATTATCGTAAGGTTTGTAGGTTGTTCCGATAATGCCAACAGGTCGTTTCCGAATCCCTGAAGAAATACCAAGATTTTTGATTATCAGAGTGTGAAGTTCTTCAATTTTTTTCGCGGTAAGGATCTGAAAATATTTTGGATGAGACCAAACGTACTCTAGAGCCGCTTTATGGTTTAAGATCATAACAGCTTCTTCGTGCATGTGCTCTTTAGCCTCACGACGATTTTTAATAAGATATTCCGTATCAAGTAAAGAATAAGTATTGCCCTCGATACGCGAAGATTTCCAAGAAAATTCGATAGTAATGCGCTCAAACTCTTTTTGTAATAATTTCGGTGAATATGTTTTGATCCGACGCTGAAAAGTCTCAGTCAAAGCGAAGAGATGTTTATATTCTTTTTCATTAAAGGCCTTGAGCCATAAACGATGTTTAGTAAAATCAATTCTCGTCTTTTGAATGATCCTTGCATCCGATTCTTTAAGAAAATATTCCTGTTCATCAATAATTTTTAGAAATGACGAACATGTTGATTCATAAAAAATACCACGACCACGGCCATGCCTTTTAATAAAACCATATCGAATAAGTGTGTTGAGATCACGAATAAGAGTTAAACGTGAAATATCGCCAAAATGGTCTTGAACCGAATTCAGCAAAGATCGATTTGAAACTCTCGTTTCTTTGTGTATAAGATTTGAGAGAAATATTTGCCGTTTTGTAAGAATAGATAATTGTTTCATAAAACTAAATAAATTGTATCATTTTGATACATTATTTGCAAATATTTTATAGAGTTTCATAATCCCAAGTACATACGATTTTAAAGAAGCTAGATTCAAGTTCAAAACCGACCACTTTGGGGTAAATATACATAAGCTTGATTAGGAGTAAAGAAGTTAAGAGATTTTTTTGGCCTGTTGTTCAGCTTTTCTCGAACTTCATAGATCTTTTCGTCGGTAATTTCATTCATGTTGCTCCAGCGAGGAAAGTATTACCTGATGAGTTTATTGATATTTTCCACAAATCCTTTATGCCGAAATTAATTAAAATACAGGCAATAAGTGCAGGAGAGCTCAATGCTTACGGATTAGCCACAGTAGACAAACAACAAATAACATATTTAGGCCGTGACAACTCTGGTCCTGTTAGGGGAACGATATCTGGCTCCATTTTATATCTATTAGCTGATGGGAGTCCTCGTTACGTTTCCGCAAGTGTCCAATCATTTGACGCATCTGGTTTTACTCTTCGCTGGGAAGTCTCGATATTTGGAGGTCCGCCTAATGCATTTAGTTACGAATGCTATCGCTAAACTCTCAAAACTCTACAAAAAATAATTTTTCACGGCAAACTCGTACTGTTCGATAAAGAGCTTTTTAAAGAGAGAAAGTGTGGGCTGTTCAATAAAATCCTTGCAAGAGATGCTTTAAATTTGTATAATAAAATTATCAAAAATGATAATTTCATTATATCAATACAATAACATGAATTTTAGAGAATTTGAAAAATTTTGTCATCAAAATAACCTTAAAATTTTTACTATCCATGATATAAAAATTCTTTTTAAGGATTTTACTCCAGGATATATACGTTTGAAAATCAATCGATGGAAAAATAAAGGTTACATTGAAAATCTCAAAAAAGGTCTTTACGTGTTTACCGATGAAAAAATTGATGAATTTGAAATCGCTGCAAAGCTCATCATGCCTTCTTATATTTCCATGGAAACAGCTCTTTCACATTACAGCATTATTCCTGATGTTACGGCGGAAGTAACATCCATAACATCAAAAAATACACGACATTTTAGAATTCATCACACTCATTACCATTATTACCATATAAAACCATCATTGTTTTCAGATTATTATAATTTGCAAAATGATGTTTTCATAGCAACTCCTGAAAAAGCACTTCTGGATTTTTTCTATTTCAAGAAACCTGATAGAAACGATCAATTTTTCGAACGACTTCACGCAATAAATCTAAAGTCTCTAAATAAAAAAAAAATTCAACAAATGAGTCAAAAATATCCATCTTGGCTCAAAAAACGACTTCAATATTGTCACCATGCTCTCTCTTAATGACCTCCTACAATTTGCTGAACAAAGAAAAATGCCGCTTGAAAAAAGACGAGCGATTACAAGAGAATATCTCCAAACACTTGTACTTTGGGCTATGCAACAGACACATTACGCCGAAAAACTGATTTTTATTGGCGGTACGGCGCTAAGATTTTTTTATAATTTACAACGCTTTTCGGAAGATTTGGATTTTAATTATCTCGGTAATCTCAAAAAAGAGGATGTGCAAATTTTTGTGAATCATCTTCAAAAGGAACTCAAAAAAGAAAATATAACAACAAATTTTTCTGTCCGAAAATCAACAGAAACATATTTTCATTGGAAAGTTTATATTCAATTCCCTGAGATTCTTCAATATTATGGATGTGTTTCAAAAAAACAGAAAAAACTCCATCCGGAAGAAAAACTTTCGATTCAATTAGATTTTCAACTTATGGGAAGAAAAAAATATCCTTCTGAGACAAAAATTATTTCCAACTTTGGAAAGAGATTTCGTCTGCGTACAACGAATCTTGATATGTTTCTAGCAGAAAAATCAAATGCCATGTTGTATAGACGTTTTTCAAGAGGGCGAGATTTTTTTGATTTTATGTCACTATTATTTTTAGGAGCAAAAATCAATGTGCGATATCTCAAAATGCGTGATGTAATAGTAAAAAATAAAAATGAGTATATTGTAAAGATAAGAAATAAGGTTAAAAGGCTTGATTTTCAAAAACTTACCAATCAACTTGCGCCATTTTTGTTCCAAGAAAGTGACAAAAAAATAATGATGGAATTCGATCGACATATTGATGACTTGCTTCAAAAAATATCTTGAATCTTGTTACAATTTTTTTAATCTTATAAAACATGAAAAAAGCTCCTATTGCCACAAGTGTCATAGTCGGAATTATTTTTTCGTTATTTTTTTACACCTTCACGCAAGCTCAAACAGCTTCGCAAAGTGATGTTTTCCCTGACAGCGTAAAATTATTCAATCAAGGAACATGGGTTGAAACGGAAGAATATATTTATCCGCGAAATAGCGGGAAAAATATAGGAATCGGCACTCAAACACCTGGAAAAAATTTGGATGTCATTGGGGATATACGGGTTTCGAGAAATGTAACAGTGGGAAATGGAGTAGATGGTTCACTCGAAGTTTTAGGGGGAGAGCCTGCGCTGATTCTGGGTACACCGTCAACAAACACGAGTAATGCGGGAACACTCATTTTTAAAGAAGCATCAACAAATAGTTTTAGTTGGGTGAATGATGGTGAATTCGACAAATTAGTCCTATCATCAAGCAATGTACCAAATATTATGGTGATAAAACGAAGTACCGGTTATGTAGGGATAGGAGGTAATACGAACCCTCTCTCGCCATTGAGTGTTTCGGGGATTATTGAATCATCAGGTGGGT
>CAZTVN010000072.1:0-4563 GCA_964617145.1 uncultured Candidatus Peribacteria bacterium | reverse complement strand
TGAAAACGTTTATAAGTAGCTTCATCTGAAAAACGTTCCCGTTGGATACGAGTCATATAAAGGACATCCGAGCGACGTATCGCGTCTTCCAAATTTTCGGTTTCTTCGACAAAAACGCCTTTTTCTTGAAGATGATGTTTTATTTCTTGAGGCATAGCAAGTTGAGGAGGAGAAACAAAAATAAGTTTCACGCTGTAGCGACTCAATAAACGAGCGAGTGAATGAACCGTACGACCATATTTTAAATCTCCCACCATAGCGATGGTCATGCCGTCAACCGTTTTACGTTCCTTGGCAATGGTAAAAATATCAGTAAGAGCCTGAGTCGGATGTTCATTTGCCCCGTCACCGGCATTAATTACCGGCACCGTAGCGCCCTCCGAAAACGCCTCCGTAGATCCGGACTCGCTATAACGAATAGCAACAACATCGGAATAAAAAGAAACAATACGGGCGGTATCATAGAGTGTTTCACCTTTTTTAATAGAAGAATTTTCCATGCCGACAACCGATGCCACTTTTCCGCCAAGACGAAGCATCGCAGCCTCAAAAGAAAGACGCGTTCTCGTAGAAGGCTCATAAAAAAGGCTTGCCAAAAGTTTCCCTCGCAAAAGATCGGACGTAAGTTTTTTTTGAGCAACTGGTTCAAGTTCCCGAGCGACTTTTATTATTTTTTCAACATCTTTTCGATCAAACTGCTGCGAAGAAAGTATATGTGCGTTCAAAAATTCCATACGTTTCAAAGAAAGCTTTATTCCACTTTAACATTTCGCTTATTTTGAAACAAGATACGCTCAAGGAGCTTTGAACATTTTGCAGCCAACATGGTAAAATTGCAGTAGATGGTACGTTTTTCTTAAGGTTCCTATAATTAATTTCCTCGTATAAAATACGTAATTCCAACATTATCAAATTGGTTATCGTATGCGTAGGCGCTGATAATAATTTCTTCCTTCCCATTACCATCGCTATCACCATGAGAAAAAGACCGTCCTGCATAATCATATTTTCCACCAATTAAGCGAGCCTGCGCAGTATCAAGGTTGAGGGTTCCTGCTGTTAAGGGACCATAAAAAATATAAACTAAACCAACATAATAATCATAGGTTGTTCCAAATCGATCAGCGAGAAAAAAATCCGTATATCCATCATGATGTATATCTGATCCCATGGCGATATCATATGGAGGATAAAGATTCGCGAAATTTCCAGGAATTTTCACGTCTGCGTCCCCTGGTTTAAAAACCCCATTTTCTATAGGGCCAAAAAAAATATAGGAAGCGCCGGGAATTTCTGTTAATGCGCCGGGAGCATAAAGCAAAACATCAGGAAAGTTGTCATGATTGATATCACCAATTCCATTAATTGAAGCTCCGAATAAATCATTCTCTTCACCGATAAAAATCGACTTTGCATCTTCAATGTAATGAGTACCTCTTTCTATGGGACCGTAATAAAGAGAAGCCATGCCGTCGAGAATAGTTTTAAAGCTTTGCATATCCCCAATAATAATATCGTCATATCCGTCTTGATTCATATCTCCGAGTGAATCAAGAGAAAATCCTAAAAAATCCCACTCGCCAGGATATTGACTCAGAAAAACAGCATCGGCTTGTGAAACTTGATACGAAGAAAGGAGATTCGGACCACCGTAAAACAAATATACTACTCCGCTATTTGCAGGAGATTCTCTGGTGAATGTACTTGCGGTAATAAGGATGTCACTATATCCATCTTTATTCACATCACCGGCACCTTTTATAAAAGCGCCAGCAAGCCCGTATTCATGGTCTCCTAAAAAAGTGACATCGGCTTGACTGAAATCTCCATTTTCCTCAAAAGGACCAAAAAGAAGATACACAGCGCCAGCATTTTTTGCGAGATTATCTGCGGAAAACGCACTCACTAAAAGATCATCGTATCCATCTCCGTTAACATCTCCAGCATTGTCTATTGTATACCCCGCGTTATCATCATTGGTAATTCCGTGGAAAGTATAATTTGCTTCTGTAATATTCACTATTCCCTTCTCATCGATTGGGCCATTAAAAATATAAACCTCTCCTCCAGTAAGATGATAATAATCCTCTATCGCTATAACGACATCATCGAAACCATCTCCATTATAATCGCCGTTGAGAACAATGGATTGACCGATTCCTTGATCCTCAGAAGTTCCAACCCATTGTGGGTCTGCAATGGTGTTGAGTTGGCAATCACCATAGAGACCGCTTTCTTGAATATTCGTAGGCAAAGGTTGAGTTGATGAAGACCTTGGTAAAATACTTTGATCAAGAAACGATGTATTATTTTTACAAGTTCTAGCTACTTTTGAAAGCTTTTTGTTCGAGAGCGAGATCATTTTTTTTTGTTCCTTTTGCCATTTTTGTAGAAATTTTTTTCCTTCATCAGTAAGATTGTGTGTACTAATATTTGATGGAACTCGATCAAAAGAATTCAAAGAAGGAAGTACGGCTGTCCGAAAATTCAACAATGCGCCCATTTTTATTGCAAATGTCGCTCCAACGATAATAATGATAACAAAAATTACATGCCAAATTTTTATTTGTTTTTTTTGAACATTATTTGAGTATGCATTTTTTTTTGAGCTTACTGATTTTTTCATTTTGAACATTTTTAAAATAATTACTTGTTTAATTTTACCACAATTGAAAAAAATATTTTTTTTTACCTATAAACCTATAATGATTTCAAAAAATGGAACGATAGCATGAAAAATAACAATTATCCACTAAAAAAAAATTATAAATTGCCCTTTTTTATAAAAAAATATACGATACAAACGCACAATCTTGAGTCATTCCACAATTCTCTGCCATATCATGCTACTTCACCCGAGACATCAAACAAAAAAAGCGAGGCTCATTCTCGAAGACGGCTCTTCATACGAGGGCATAAGTTTCGGAGCCGAAATGCCTAAGTCAGGCGAAGTCGTTTTCAATACAGGCATGGTCGGTTATCCTGAAACTTTCACCGACCCCTCTTATAAAGGACAAATTCTCATTCTCACTTATCCGCTGATAGGAAATTACGGGATACCGAACGAAAAAATCATCAAACAACATCTCTCCGAAGCATTTGAAAGCGAAAAAGCGCAAATTCAGGGACTTATCGTAACAGAGTATTCAAGAAATTATCACCACTGGCGCGCGAATGGCAGTCTTTCGGATTGGCTCAAAAAATACGATGTTCCAGGAATTTCAGGCATTGACACGCGAATGCTTACGCAAAAAATTCGTGAAAAAGGCGCCATGCTCGGAAAAATTGTCCCGTCGAACACCAATAATGCAACCATCACGCATCAATCAATCAGGTCAACTCCGACAACCATACATTCAACAGCCACAAATAAAACAACCACCACAAATCGGGCAGACACCTCAAATCCAACAACCATCGATGAAAAAAATACCGAATTCTACGATCCGAATACCCATAACGTCGTTGCCGAAGTGAGCATAAAAAAACCGATACTCTATGAAAGTGGGAGGAAAAAAGTCATCATTATCGACACCGGAATAAAACATACTATCATACGAAATTTTCTCAATCGAAATATCACGGTCTACCGAGTGCCGTGGAATTATGATTTTTTCGAACAAAAAATAAAATTTGACGGCGTTTTTATCGCGAATGGACCAGGAGATCCAGCTATTATCAAAGAAACGCATCGGCTCATTCAAACCTGCCTCAATAAAAAAATACCGACTGTCGGCATTTGTCTTGGAAATCAAATCCTCGCCATAGCCGCGGGCGGAAAAACCTTCAAACTCAAATACGGACATCGTTCGCAAAATCAGCCCGTCATTGATCTCGAAACCGGCCGCGCCTATATCACCTCGCAAAATCACGGCTTTGCCGTTGACCCAAAAAGCCTGCCAAAAGGCTGGAAAGTATGGTTTGAAAACGCGAATGATCATACCGTGGAAGGCATCAAACATGAAAAATTACCTTTTTTAGCGGTGCAATTTCATCCCGAAGCAACGCCAGGACCAATCGATACCACCTTTCTATTCGACACCTTTATAAAAACATTTTAATCACATTTATTGGCTAAACTCCTTCCAAATTCAATCCTTTTCATAAGAGACCCATTTTTGATACAAAAAAATAAATTTGATTCTAAAAAAAAATTATGTTAGAATAAAAAGAACAAAAAATAAAAAAATGAAAAAAACTCTTACAACCTTTGTTCACGAACTTTCGTTTCGTTTTCAACACCTCATGGAAAATGTGGGTACGATTGCACGCGAAGAATCATTTTTTCCCGGCACAATCGACGAAAACTATCCAGAAGATAGTGAGTGGTACGAAGAAAAATATTTGGATTAAAAATAGATAGCGCGCGCCTTCACTTTAGGCAATGTTCACATAAAATGTTTACAGAGGGAAAAAATATCCGTCTTTTTTGTTGCTCGTCGCTTATGGAACACTGCTCCACTGAGCTCATCTCTGCTTACGATACTCGCGTAAATTTGCAAGTTTCTCCTTCATGGTCTGGAGGCGAAGTTCATAAAGAATCTTTTCACGAGTAACATCATC
>CAZTVN010000071.1:0-4672 GCA_964617145.1 uncultured Candidatus Peribacteria bacterium | reverse complement strand
CTTTTGTTGATAAAAATGGTGCTTTAGTGGCTAAAACTGTAACCATTACCCCTGATATTCTTCGTTTATCAGGGGTAAGTTCGGGATCGGTCAAAAATACTCATGGAAGCAATAACGCTCAAGGAGTGGCTTTGCCTTCTGAACAAGGCTATAAGCTGAACTGTGAAGATGGAACTCAGTGCGGGGTTTTGACTCTTCTTGATGAAGAAAATACTCAAATTGAAGCCACTTTTGTTGATGCCGAACTTGGTTTTAGTTTTCTTGAACCTGCTTCAAATCTTATTGCTCTTTCCGGAGGTTCTCAAAGTCAGGTTCAAACTGCTGGTTCATGCCACGTTTTCTATAATAGCGCTCATCATGCTGATGTTCTTGCCACACAACATGAGGAGGGGGATTCACTTACTCAAGCTCTTCGATTTTTGGCTCAAAATGGCCTTGCATCTCAAGCCCGTGCCGCTAACCCCGTGGATGATCTTTTTATAGGTCAAATTCCTATTGTTCTTGATGCCGATCAAGCATTTTATGCAATCAATACCCGTACCGTTTGGTCGAGACAACGATCGGTTTTGGCTGGCGTAAACCTTATTTATGGTCTTGTTGACGCGCTTGGTCATGGAAATTTTTCCATAGTATTTCGTATCGCGGGACAAGAAGCATGGCTTCCTGGCTATGGCCCTACGAACCTCGATTGGGAGGATGTTTTAAATGAAATCAATGATGAAGATTACTATATGATCAATCATCCCGATCCTGATGAAAACGAAATCAGTTATTTCTTTATCGGTTATGATCTTGAGGATGGCATCGCCGGCGGCGCTTATGAAGGCACATTTTGTAGCTCTACTAATGATTCGTACAATCATGCTTTAGGGCAACAAGTGCCAGACAATGATGACAATTATGCTTTTTCCACTCTTTACGGACGTCAAATTGTGATGTCTCATGAAATCGGCCACATGCTCAATGCCAATCATGCCAGCGCGCAGAGAAATGTCTGTGGCCCCGGCCTCTGGAGCAATCTTTGCGGTTCTACCCTACTGAAAAGTGGGGCAACGGGTGGCGCTGCCCCCGATAATCGCATGTTCTTTTTTAGCGCCACGAACAGCCAACGCGTTCGTGATTGTGTTGAAGGAGAAATCTCGTGACATGCTGAAAAACGTGGTTTTGTCACAAAATTTACCTAGGGCCTTTGCACACAAAATTTTTGTGATGGTTGAACAGGAAGGTTTGCGGCAGAGGTCAAAACATTTCACATTTTTCCTTTAAGCCTTTTTTTATGCGCCTCAAGATAAATTCCCGCAACAATCAAGATCGCTCCTCCTAAAAGCACTCGAAAATTGTAAGGTTCCCTGATAATAAAAAGAGCTAAAAGAACCGAGGTTAAAGGGGTAATAATCGTTTCAATGATAGAAGCCGTTTCAGCGGATAATTTGTGAAGGGCAAGGTTGAAAAAAAGATATGCAGGCCCTGTAGCCAAAAATCCCAGAGAAAAAATATAAAAAAATTTATCTTTGAATGGCCCGAAACCAAAAATAAACGGCATCGGAAGAAGAAAAAGTGTCGCAAAAAAGAAAAACCAAAAAATATCAGCAATAGAATGATTCTTATTTTCCTTCCTCATCAAAGTCACAAGAAGGGCAAAGCTTAGCGCGGTAATAAGCGAGAGTATATGACCGAGAAAAAATTGTCCTTCATTAAAAGGATTAATAAGAAAAAGTCCGACCGAAGCGATAAAAAGCGTAACGATATGAGTTTTTGTGAAACGTTCGTGGAGAATTTTTCGAGCCAAAAATAGAACAAAAAAAGGATAAAAAGAAACAATCAGCGCGACATCTTGAACAGGAGCAAAACGATTAGCAGTAGTAAAAAGAGAAATATCTAAAGCAAGAAGAAAACCAATAAAAATATACGATTTTATATCGCTTTTTTTGATACGAAGAAAGTGTGGAGCCAAAAAAGGAACGGTAACTATAAGAAAGAGAAAAGCAAAAAATACACGATAAAAATTAACCGTCATAATAGGCATATCTGTACCAATCCGTTTCACAAACATACCAATAGTGGCAAGAAAAAGCGAGGATACAATGATGAAAAGATAATGCTTCATATATTTAAGGAGGTGCTGAAAAGCCACCTGCCGGATTCGAACCGGCGACCCACTGTTTACAAAACAGTTGCTCTACCAGCTGAGCTAAGGTGGCTTACAAGAATAAAGGAAAAGACGCCTGACACTGACACGATCTTATTGAAAAAGAACACGTCTGTCAAAAAAAATTGGAAGAATACAAAAAAAGCGGTAGAATACTAAGGAGGTGCTGAAAAACATACCATCTACTGCAATTTTACCATTTCGTTACAACGTTATGTTTTTCAGCACCTCCCTAAGTATCAAAAGTGAGGTTACAAAATTTATGATAGCCTTCCAATCAGAATTCATCAGTACTCCGGTCCTAAAAAAGGATGAAAATATTCCCTGTGCAACAGTAATAAAAATCGTTATTTCCCATGTAACAGGAAAAATTCTTGGTGTAAAAACCGACAAAGGCGTAATAGCTGAAACCGATATCATTGAATGGAAACCAAATATAACGATCTCTGATAATGCAAAAATAGATGACAAAATTGCTATGAAAGCAATAGAAGACGAGGAATCATTCAATATTGAGATTCTAGGAAATAGCGTAGAAACGGAAAAAGGACAAAAAATAGGCGAGGTAATCGATTTTCTTATTGATACCAAAAAAGGACGATTAAGTTCTCTTCATGTATCAAAAAATATTCTTACAGTTCCTATCGACAAAAGAATTATTCCTGCGTCTCAAATCATAGAGATTCGCAGTGAGGTGATTGTGGTGCGCGAGGATACTGTTCAGAATAAGATGCTTTTAAAAAATTTGATTGATCAGAAAAAAACCTTTAAATCAGCTGATCTTTATTTGGCATAGGGAAGCTTAAGAAAAACGTGCTTACTACTTTGGTTGCCTGATTAGAGGAGGGGCAGGTGTTTTTTTTAACTCTCCCTAAATCCAAAAAAAGTTTCAAAAGCCCCCTTAAGGACTGGCCTTAAAAAGGGGGCTTTATTTTTGATGTGTGAAAAAAGCAGTCTTTATGCCACAGGCTCGGTACCAGTCCCTGCGGAAAGCAAGGTGTTCACGAGGGCGAATGAAATCAAAACAATAATAAGTCCTGCTGCTGAGTACATAAGAATTTTCTTCGCGGTATCCACTTTATCTTGTTGTCCACCAGCGGTCACATACTGAATACCACCGTAAATCACAAAAATCACGGCAGCAAATCCCAAAAAGCTTAAGAAAAAATTGATCATCGTAAGCGCGAGCTGACGAATACTTCCTGAAAAATTCGTAGCTTGGCCTATAAGTTGAGGATTATCACCAGACTCAATAAGCCCTTGAGATTGAGCGAGCACAAAATCGGCTGAAACACTCAAAAGAATCGCACTCACGACCGCCAGAAGGATAGTCGATGATACCTTTTGAAGAGATAATTTCATGGTAGATGAGGTTATATTTTTGTATATGATAATTTTTCTTTCATTTCATTATATCAAAAGTAAAAAAGAAATGCAAGTTAAATAATCCGAACCTCAGGTTCAAGTCGGATACCAAATTTTTCATAAACATTGCTCTGAATGTCCTTCGCAAGATGAAGGATGTCGCAGGCGTGAGCATTATCGACATTCAAAATCCAATTACCATGTTTTTCTGAAACTTGAGCCCCACCGACTCGCATCCCCTTACAACCGGCTTCCTCGATAAGTTGGCCTGCAGATTTTGAGCCTGAGGGATTTTTAAAATACGATCCACAGGAGAGCCCTGGAGGCTGTTTAAAAGCGCGAAGTTTGATAATATTTTGTCTTGGCTTCGGATTTTCATCTGCCGTCTTGAGCTGCAAAGTCACTCGAAGGATAATAGTATTGCTTTTTCCGTTATTTATGGATTCATCGTATTGTTTAAAACTGCTCAAACGATAGCCAAACTCAAGCTCTTTTGGCTTATTATGGAGTACCTTATGAGTAATCGTATCATTATGAATCCGAAGAATTTCTACGCTTTCGATCAGTTCACAAAATTCTTTGCCAAAGCAGCCAGCATTGCCGTAGGTAGCCCCTCCAATGGTTCCTGGGAGCCCATGAAAAGACTCAACAAGCGAAAAATCGAGTTCAGGGACAGAAGATACATACTGGACAAATGTAGACATGGAAAGCCCTGAATCAGCTACAAATCTCACGGGATAAGAATGCTTTTTTAGATTCTCGACTGAAAAGAAAAGCTCAAAATGTTTTGTCATGTTTCGAACAATAAGCCCTCGATATCCTTCATCACGAAAAAGTACATTACTCCCTTGTCCTATGACATGAAAAGGAATTTTGGCATGAAAAGCACTCTCAATAATAGAGCGCAAATCTTCAATATTGTGAGCTTCAAAAAAAAATTCGGCCTGTCCGCCAACGCGGTAGATGCAATACTTAGTCAAAGGTTCGTTGAGAATGATGCTACTGCGAAGTGCTGGGGGGAAATTTTCCAAAAAACGCATAAAATTACACAAAAAAACATCATAATCATAACAGAAAAAAAGCATTTTACTCAATTGCGAGATTGTAAGTGCTCACAATGATAAAAAGCGGGCGGGGCTTTCCCTTTCGTCCTGCCTC
>CAZTVN010000070.1:0-5232 GCA_964617145.1 uncultured Candidatus Peribacteria bacterium | reverse complement strand
GGAGCGAAAGTTTTTTACTTCGCGGTACCATCCTTCTTCGTTACTGCCTTTAAAGCAATAACCTTATTCAGTTCTCTAAGCCTTAAATTAAGGTCGACAAACTGCAAGCTTGGTAACGGACTTTGCCGGCGACACCTACTTGTCCCTCTGAATTTAAAGAGAAACTTTCTTCGGCTGCTACCTTGTATGAAGACGCGTTCGGTATCCGCTTACTGCCGGGCTTCCACCATCCCCAGCTCTCTCTAAAATAATGCAAGGATACCTACTATTTCTTAAGGTATTTAGAACTTATTAAATTAAAAAAGAACAACAAATACTGCTTACTTTTTAGAGGAGTTCTAGAAGTTTGTCAATGTTTTTTTAAAAAGATCCGAATTTTTTCACATATGCACATGCCTGTGAGGGCTCGGGGCAGCATCACCTTTGAGCGTGTGAATAGCGATAAAGGTAGTAATAGGCACAGCTAAAATGAGACCAAGACTTCCAATAAGAGTTCGGATAATTTCTTCAGCAAATGGCTCAAAATTGATAACCTGGGAAAAAGGTTCAGAATAATCGAAGAGTAAAAGAAGCAGTGGCAAAGCCGAGCCGGTATAAATCAAGATAATCGTATTAACAATCGAAGCGATATGGGCACGACCAACATTCATAGCTCGTTGATACAATTCACTCTTACTGATATTACTTTTACTTAATCGCAATTCCTCAACAATAGCGGCTTGGGAGATCGTAATATCATCAAGCACTCCAAGCACTCCAATAAGCATACCCGCCAAAAGAAGCCCCCGAAAATTTATCTTTTCCGCTGTTGACAGTTTGATAAACGAGGCGGCTTCTGAAGCCAGTCCAGTTAAATTCGCCAAATCGGAAAATATTAAAGCCAAAACTCCGGCAATAATAAGAGTAATAATAGTGCTGATAACGCTTACGGTCGTCTTTCTACTGACTCCATGAGATGAGTAAAAAGTGGAGGGGATAATAAGTAAAGAGCTGACAATAGCGACAGTTATAGGGTCTCCTCCAGCTAAAATCCATGGTAAAGAAATCTTGAACAAAACCAAAAAAGTTATAAGCATGCCTAAAATAGCGCCTACTCCTTGCCATTTTGCAATCAAAACAACAAAAAACGTAAAAAGAAGAAAAAGCCAAAGCAAAACACCACTTCTGACAAAATCCGTAATGACAAATTCATTATTTTCCTGGGTGTATTGAATAAGCACCTTATCTCCCTTCTGAAAGTTTCTCCTATTTAAATATAAACTTTGATCCTCATCAACAGTGATCTTCCGACCCTTTAAACTTCCCTTGATGATCTCTATATCGAGTTTTTGCATATTGGAATCCACCGATGTAATATTTTTTATAACCCCATGCAAAAATTCTTCACCTTGTGTATTCGTAGTTTTATTTTGAAGAGAAAAATACAAAAATCCCGTAAGGATGATTGTGAGGATAAGTACAACGAATTTATATTTTATCATGGAAAAAATTATTAAGTTTCTATCATTGATGTTCCACGGCGGAATTATTGCTGCAACACCTCTTTAAACTTTACGAGCATCACTCCACTGAGCCAAAAATCAGGAAGCTCCTCACCAATCTCATCGGAAGCTTCTGTATCGAGTAAAAGAAATTAATTGTAATATAGTCTAAAAACAACAATATTGAAAAGTCTTTTTAAAAAGCTACAATAATCATGGGCCCCTCTGAAAAACGTAACTTCATAACGAAATGGTAAAATTGCAGTAGATGGTAGGTTTTTCAGAGGTTCTCATAAAGGAACCGTAAAAAAGACCAAATGCTCGCAGCGAACGCTTACATGAAAACAGTGCTGGAATACGAAAAGAAATCAGAAGAATTTCTTTTTAAGCGTATCATCAACACTTTTCAACAGTATTCAAAAGAAAAGGGAGAAAAACTTGAACAAGCTTTTAAATTTGGGAAAAAAGTCCATGAAGGGCAAAAAAGAGAAAGTGGAGCACCGTATTTTACCCATCCTTTATCGGTGGCGCTTATTCTTTTACCCTATCGTCCGGATCAAACCATTCTAATAAGTACCATTCTTCACGATATATTTGAAGAGAGTGGAGATTCTGAAATAAGAAAAAAAGTGAGTGAAGAGTTCGGGGAAAAAGTTGAAAAAATCATTGAAGGTATAAGTAAAGTAAGCGGGCCGGATGTGAAAAATATAAGTCATCAAGAAAGACAGGAAACAATCCGGAAAATTTTTAGATTTGCCAAAGAAGACGCGCGCATTATCCTTATAAAAATGGCCGATAGATTGCATAATATAATAACTCTCGAAGGCAAAAAAAACGAAGAAAAAAGGAAGAGAAAAGCTCAGGAAACATTGGATATATTTGTGCCAATAGCTCAGAGGATGGGGATGTGGGATTTTAAAAGTCTGATGGAGGAAATATGTTTTTATCATCTTTCTCCGATCAACTATAGACTCATGCGTGAAGCGGTAATGAAATCAGAACCCAAGGTGCTAAAACTCTTTGAAAAAATACAAACAGATATCATAAAAAATACGAATAAAAATGAAGTACTTAAAATAGCCAAAAGGAGATTGAATCTTTTTAATATTTTTGAGCATTTTTCGGAAGAAAAATCCGTCCAAATGGAAGATACTTTCTTTATTGAAATAGTGGTTCAAAGTAGAGAGAGAGCATACAGCCTCTTGGGAAAGCTCAGTGAAATTTATCCGGGAAAGAGAGAAACGTTGAAAGATTTTATAGCTTCGCCGAAGGATAATGGCTATAAAGCTATTCATACAACGGCAATTGTTGAGGGACTTCACCCTGTGAGGTTCCACATCGTGGCTAAAGATGATCAAGAAACGAATAGAAAAGGTATTATTTTAGAATTTCTCCACGCAAAGAAAAATAAGGTTTTTCCAAAAATTTTGGAAGTCATTGATAAGGGCACAAAACAAGAATCGCAGCGATTTATTCACGCACTTCAAAAAGACATTCTCGGAGATAAAATTGTGATTCATCATAAAGAAAACGAACAGGATTATCTGCCGTCAAACGCAACAGCTCTCGATGCGGTGATGATTATTTACGGTGAAAAGGGCTTAAAAACCGAAGATATTTACATAAATGGAGAAAAAACCAAATTCGATTATCTTTTAAGAGATAACGATGTAGTGAAACCTATTTTTAGTAAACACATCAAAGCAAATTTTGATTGGATTTATCATCTCAATACGGAAGGTGCACGTATAAAACTTCAGAACTATCTTAAAAAAAAGACGAAAAATTATAAAATATTTCTTGGGAAAAAATTGCTTCAAGCAGAATTTGATCGGCATAAAAGGGGAGAAGTATGTGAAGCGTTTGGGGAAAATAAAGAAGCTTTGGAAAAACTTCAAGTTCAAAACATTGAAGAAATTTTTGTCCTTATTGCTGAAGGAGTTTTATTGCCTTACGAAGTCCACACAATTGTTTTTGAAAAAAAAATGCTTCATAAAAGATTGAAGGATATGACCATGGATATAACAATGGAAGGTCACGAAGGTAATAGAAGGTCGCTGACAGATATGTTAACCGAACTTTACAAAAAATTTCACATTAAACAACTCAAAAGTGCCTTAATGTATGCAGAAGCTGGCTTTTTCAAAGCAAAAATAAAAATCCAGGCCAATGAACAAAAAAATCTCTATCGTTTCTATTTCGAACTCGAGAATCAGACAGAAATATCAAAAATCACGCATCTTCTTTCTCGTAGAAAAATTATTAAAGCAATGGGAATTTTTTTTATAAATCTCAGTACGTGGATAGTACTATTTTTTCTTATTTTTAAGCCAGAAATTTTGAGGCAATTTAAGAATTATGCCTATCTTTTTATTATTCCAGTCCTTATAGCGAACGTTCTTTTTTACAGATTCGCTTCAAATTATTTCCCAAAAGTGAGAAATAGCGTTCTTCTGGTACTTGGAATTTTTGCGATAAACGCGATCGCGATAAGCATTTATTCGGCTATGTTGCTTGTGCAAAAACTTGATATATTACATTTTTCGTTTTTCTTCCCTTTAACCATTTTAGTCCTTTCCTCTCTCACGATCGCTTATGTTTTCAGCCAAAGACATGCCCTCAAAACGATGCCTTTAACGATAAAATTATCAAAAGATGAGTGGAGCAAAAAGCAAAAAGAGAAAATCCAAGGTTATAGTATAAGATTAATCGCTGTTATTCTTTGGGGACTTGAACCAATCTTCATAAAGTACACGTTGACAAATACCATAGACCCTATGCTACGAGTTCCACTGAAGGCAATCGGAGGGCTTATAACATCAATCTTTTTCATTCTTTTTGTGTATAAATCCATCCAAAGACGAAAAATAAAAATTACACTTCCCTGGAATAAAATTTTCGCACTCATTGTCGTTGGAGAGGCTCTTTTCAGCTATATGATGAACTCAAGCCTGATATACACATCAGGAACAAACGTCATTCTTCTCAATAATTTCGCTCCGGTGATATCACTCATCATAGCAGCAGTACTTTGGAGAGATCAGATACCCTATTTGAAAGAAAAAAGTAATGCTTTAGCAATTTTTGCCACATTTGTAATAGGAAGTCTGGGCAGTACCTTGCTTTTTTATAATGATATCAGATACTCGGATGCAACCAGTATAACAGGAAACATTTTAGCCACATTGAATATGCTCAGCGATGTCGTCCTCGTGATTGCACTGATTCAATACATCAAAAATTGTAAGATTAAAGACACGGCGATACTCACCTTTAACATATTTATTCCAATTCTGCTTATTTCTCTGCCGCTAACGCTTTTTAGTAGCCAAAAATTTAGTGAACTTTCTTTAGGTCAGATAGGATACGCAATCGGTGCGGGAATATTAAGCGGCTTTGCCCATATTCTTACCATGGAGGCATTTAAGCGTATCGATGGATTTCTTGCCTATCTCATGTTTAATATTTCAATCTTTGTGACATTCACCATGGAAGCATTTATCCTAAAAGAAATCCCGCCAACATTGATTCTCACAATTGGTGGATTGATGATCATGTCAGCATCGATTATTGCAGAATATATCAATACACAAGCGGAGAAAAAAACTATGGTGACGACCCAAAAATTTTCGTGATTTCGTTCAGAAAAATGAAAATTGAGGTGCGGAAATCACATTTTACGGGCTGTAGCGCAGTTGGCTAGCGCACTTCGTTCAGTAATTGCGACCAAGTCGTTTGTAACACGTTCGCT
>CAZTVN010000069.1:0-5535 GCA_964617145.1 uncultured Candidatus Peribacteria bacterium | reverse complement strand
ACCGTGGCGGAGCTTGAGCGCTTTTCTTTCGTAGACGGCAAGAACAGCTTAAACGGCAAAGATATTCTCGGCGATTTCTTTGAGGGCATTATCAGGGAGGGTTTCAAACAGACTAAGGGTCAATTCTTCACGCATATCAACATCGTCAAGTTTATGCTCTGGGGTTTACAGTTGGACAAGCTCGCTATTGAGCGGGTAAACAACGATCTAGAAATACCTTATCTTATAGACCCAAGCGCGGGTAGCGGGACATTTCTCATTGAATACATGAAATTTATCACCGAAAACCTTAAGCGCAGGTTTAAGGATAAACTGGCAAAAAAGCGCGATGTGGATGATAAATTTCATCAATGGTTTATGCCCGACCATCGCGAAAATAAATGGGCGCAGAATTTTATCTATGGCGTTGAGATAAACTTTAATCTCGGCACCGCCACCAAAGTAAATATGATTTTGCACGGCGACGGTTCCACTAATGTCTTCGTCAAAGACGGGCTCCTGCCGTTTAAATTCTATGACAAGGAAACTGCGCCGAACTTTCTGAAGCAATATGAGCAGGATAAAACCTATTTTGACAAAGAAGTGAACGGCCAGTTTGATGTTATCATCACCAATCCGCCTTTCAGCGTGGACTTGGACAACGAGACCAAAAAGAATGTAAAAAGAGAATTTGTTTTCGGCGATAAAAAGAACTCCGAAAATCTTTTTGTAGAACGCTGGTATCAGCTCTTAAAGCCGGGCGGTCGCTTTGGCGTGGTTTTGCCCGAAAGTGTCTTTGACACCACGGAAAACAAATACATCCGCCTGTTTATCTATAAATATTTCAAAGTAAAAGCGGTGGTGAGTTTGCCCCAACTTACCTTTGAGCCGTTTACTTCCACCAAAACCAGCCTGCTTTTCGCCCAAAAGAAAACCAAAGCGGAAATAGAAGAATGGAATAAACTTTGGAGCAAATATTCAAACGAATGGAGCGCGCTCAAAACCCGATGCGAAAACCTGCTTGCCGTCCATCTTGAAGGCAAAGACAGAAAAAAACTGCCATCGGTCAAAAATCTGAAAGAAGCGGAAGAAAAGCAAATCCTCGCGCGAATGCTCAAGGATTATCTTGAAGAAGATGACAAAAAACTTTCTGCCAAAGAATTGATAGAAAAATATCAGGACGAACTCAAAGAGCTTTGCAAATATGACAATGATACTAAGGACGCATTTGGTTTTGTAAACACTTGGTGGGTGTTTGGCGAAGTGGCAAAAGAATTGAACTACAAAATCTTTATGGCAGAAGTGGAAAATGTGGGCTACAAGCGCACCAAACGCGGCGAAAAGCCGATGCCAAACGAACTATATCGCACCAACAACAAAGGCGAGATTTTAATTGACGATGGCGAAACAAAAACTGCGCTGGATTATATGCGAAAAATTGATTGGGAATAAGATTACCTATTTTAACTATGGCAGAAGAAAAATTACAAATTTCAGTTTATAAGATAAACAACGAAAGCGATCTGTTCTCTGAAAACGGAAGTCATTTTTCAGCTATCACTGAGCATGTAAAGGCAAAGGGGTTTGATAGTCAAAATATAAATAATTCAAATAATGATTATCAAATGAGGTTATTTTATAAAAAGAATCCCCTAAATCCAAAATGGAAAGGTTTTTTAAGTACGGTCGTTGAAGATAACCAAGATATTTTGAAAACAAACCAAAGTTGGGCGGAAAGTTTTGTAATGATTCTTGAAAAAAATTCCACAAATAACTTGTATGCAGTGGTGGGTGGTCTTCTTGGTTACCACGCCGTCGAGGATTTTATCGATGATGATTTTGGTGTTGATATTTTATCCCGTTTGATAACGAAGGAAGATAAAATCTTGAAATCCGTAAAAGAAAAAAGCGTAATGGGAGGAATACTTGGAACCACAAAGTTTTTCAGAAAAAACTACAATTTTTTCGAAAATGATAGCTTTGGCAAGATATATCAGGAACTAAAAACAAGCTTAAACAAAGATATACTCCAAAGCCAATTCGGTTTTTCTTTGGATGATGTTAAAGAAGAATCGACTTGTATAGCAAAAAGCTCATTTAGGATAAATAAGTCTATAAATCTAGGCCAATTGTTTCAGGTGGTTAATGGGTGCGAATATGTTTTGCAAAATCCAAACAACGATCCCAATTTGGAACCGATATCAATAAATAATGTTGAAAAAGTTGTAAAAAAGAGAAATCAAAATCTAATTGAAAATTTAGAGCAAACACTTTTTGACCAACTGTGGAAAAAATACAATGGAGAAGAGGATTCGTTTGATTTTGATCTTTGTCATAAAGAATTTGAGCAATATCTAACTGCTTCGAAATATATTGTTAGGAAAAACTTTTCAGAGAGTAATTTTTTTGAAAATTTTGAATTTAAAGAACTAGAAGCAATTGACACGTTATTTGAAAAAATAAAAGAATTAGAAGATGCACCAAATAATAAGGAGGATTTTAAAAATTTAATTGAGGAACTTAAAATTTACTCATATGGGGAGGAAGATCAAAAATACCCCTTAACAAAAGGCTGGGTGCTACATCATATTTTTGGTGATGTATCGGTAGAAGACCAGAAATATTTTCTAATTGATAACAGTTGGTATAAAATAAAAGACATTTTTATCAAAGAGCTTAATGACAGTTGTCAGAGTTTTATAAAAAATAATCACTACGATGGATTAAGCAACAGATGGAATTATCCAGCCGATGACGAAAATACTTATATCCAAAATTATATTACAGAAAATCCTAAAGTTTCTAAGGTAATTGTTTTGGATAAAATCACTCCAAACAATATAGAACCATGTGATGTGCTAATGTGGGATGATTCTAATCTATATTTATTTCATGTAAAGGCAAGTTTTGGAAATACGATGAGAGATTTATGTTCACAGATATTTATTGCCGCAAATAAAATAAAACACGATTTAGTTTCTTCAGGAGAATATATAGGAAAAATCTATGATCAGCTTGTTAGTAAAAAAACAAGTGAAGACGACTACTTTAAAAAAATTGGCAAACAAACTGATAGGATTACCAAAGATGAGTTTATAAACATTATAAAAACAAAAAAACCGATATTTATCTTGGCTGTTTTAGATACCGCACAGACTCAACGAGATCTTAAAATTAATGTTTCTGATTTTGGATCAAGTATTGCCAAGTTTTCTTTACAAGAATTGATAAAAGGTATGAAGGGTATTGATACTGACCTAAGAATTACACAAATTTCTAAACAATAACCATGCCACTAAAACAATTTACAACTGATTTCCGGGGATTAGCCCAAGATATTTTTCTAAGAAATGACGAGAAATATCATGTCTTTTTAAGTTCTTCAAACTGGAATTTATTCGGCAGTAAAAATAAAACTTTAATATCCTTGAAAGACGTTTTGGTTGACGACTACCAGAATTTCGAATATGAAGAGGGCGAGGAGTACAAAGGGATCCCAACTGGACAAACGTATTTGGATGAAGACGGTTATATCAAAAGTTTCGATTTAGTAACGGCCGAAGATCATCCTGGAAGGTTGAAATATGGAGTTTCAAACGACAATATTCTTATTTCAAGCTTGAGATTGGCAAAATCTCCTGCCTTATATTTTGAAAATGAAAATCTCGCTGATTATGTTTTTTCAAACGGTTTTTACATTTATAAAGTGAAAGAGGGGTGGAATAAAAAATTTGTTTTGCATATTTTACGAACAAAACGGCTAAAAAGTATCTTGGATAATAACATTTATCGGGGTATCGGAATTTCTGCATACAAAGATGATGATTTAAAGAAAATCAAAATCCCTTTGATTTCAAAATCTGCCCAAGACAAAATTGTTGCGCAAATTGAACCGATTGAGAAGAAAATTAAGGAACTCAAAAATAAAATTACGCCACCGCGGGAGGTTATCAATAAAGTCTTTGCGCGAGAATTTAAGTTTGATTTAAAGAAGTTTGAGGAACTAAAGAATATTAAGAATTATTACCTTGAACTGTCTAAATTTGCGGACAATAGAGATATTCGGCAAAGCGTTAAATTTCACAGAGAAGCCGGAGCATTTGTAATAAGCCAATTAAAGAAAGTTACCGATAAGAAAATAAAACATTTTTTGGCGGAGCCGATTGTGCTCGGCAAAGGCGTTTCGCCTTCAAATTATGACGATAATGGCGACTACTTTTATGTTTCAATGGCGAATATCAAAAATTGGAAATTTGAAAGCGAGGATTCAAAGTTGGTTTCAAACGAGTATTCAAGCAAAAATCAGAATAAAACAGTTGCAAAAAACGATATTTTAATCGCCCGTTCCGGCGAAGGCACTATAGGGAAAGTTGCATTGATAGATGATGAAGATTTAAAAGGAATTTTTGCCGATTTTACAATGAGAGTTAGATTACAAAATTACAATCCCTTGTTTGCTTACTATTATTTCAGAACAGAATATTTTCAATATTTAGTGGAAGTAAATAAAAAAGGGCTTGGGAACAACACCAATATTTTCCCGAGCCAAATTCAAGAATTTCCAATGATTGATATTTCACTCAAAGACCAGCAGAAAATTGTGGACGAAATCAAGACGGAGCTGGATGCACAGGAAAAAATGAACCGGAAAATTGAAGCCGAAAGAAATAAAATAGATGCGATTATTGAAAAAGTTATTGCGTAAATATGAACACATTCAAACAATCAGCAATTGAAATATTGAAAAAGGTGGGAACGCCTTTGCACTATACCGAAATCACTCGGTTGGCTTTGGAGTCCGGCATTTTGGAAACCGAAGGCGCGACACCGGAAGCGACAATGAACGCGCAAATTGTCGTCGATATAAAAAATAAGGGCGAGGGATCGGATTTTATTAGAACCGCGCCAGGAACATTTGCGCTTAATCCGAACAAAAAAGAAATTAAAGAAACGCCAAAGATTATTGAGGCGGAAAAAGAAGAGGAAGAAAAAATTGTTATTGCCGGCGGGTTTACCGGCAAGGGTGGCGAGCATTTGGTTTGTAGCGAATTACTTTTTCGTGGATTTAACGCCAGCATAATGAGCGTAGATGTGGGAATGGATATTGTGGCGGTCAAAGAAAATCAATTGTTTGGTATTCAGGTCAAAACTTCAAATCTCAATAGTTTTGATACTTATGTTTTTGATATTCGCAAGGTTTCTTTTGAACGCCACAGCAACGGCAATATTTACTATATTTTTGTTTTGCACGGTGAGAAGAAAAACAATTTTTTGATTTTGCCATTTCACGAAGTTGAAAAGAAAGTCCACGAAAAAGCAATTTTGGAAGTTGGTCACGGCAAACGGTATCGAGTGAATATCAAATTTAGAGACGAAAAAGTGTATCTCGGAAACAAAGATCACGAAATGGAATATTTTTTGGATAACTGGAATTTGATCAAGTAGTTTTTATGAAAACCGAATCAGAACCCCAGTAGTAGAACAAGTTCGCTACGGGATAAACTTTCCGCACAAGGTTATTGGCGGTATTTCCCCGGCTGAGAGACTTTTAGAATA
>CAZTVN010000068.1:0-5557 GCA_964617145.1 uncultured Candidatus Peribacteria bacterium | reverse complement strand
ACAAAAGACTGAATCGGAAAAATTTGCCGGAGCTTTGAGGACTTATACGATTGAAGCCATGATGCAAGATCGCAAAGCGCTTCAAACTGGGACATCTCACCATCTTGGCCAAAATTTTTCACAAGCTTTTGATATTCGTTTTACTGATAAGGATGGTAATTTACAATATGTTTGGCAAACCAGTTGGGGGGTTTCTACTAGGCTGATTGGAGCTTTGATTATGGCTCATGGTGATGATAAAGGGCTCGTTCTTCCTCCAAATATTGCTCCACTTCATTTGGTTATTGTTCCTATTTGGAAATCTGATGAAGAGAAAAAAAATGTTCTTACTTATGCTCAAAAAATCGCTTCACTTTTTCCATCTTCGCGCGAAATTAAGGTAAAAATCGATGATCGCGATTACCTTACTCCCGGCAATAAATTTCATGAATGGGAGAAAAAGGGTGTTCCGATACGCCTTGAGGTTGGGCCGAAAGATCTTGCTACCGAAATGGCTGTTTTAGTTCGCCGCGATCACAGCGAAAAAATGCCCATTCCTTTTAAGGAACTTCTCAAAATGATTCCTCAACAACTTGAAGCTATGCAAAAAGAACTCTTTTTAAGAGCCAAAAAAAATCTCGAAATGAATTCACATGTCGTTAATGACTATGGATCGTTCAAAGAGATACTTGAAGGGAAAGGAGGTTTTTTGTATTGTCACTTCTGCGGCTCGGAATCTTGTGAAAAATCTGTGAACGAGGAAACTTTGGCTACTATCCGGTGTATCCCATTTGATCAACCTCAAGAGAAAGGTCTTTGCCTTTATTGCGGTAAGGAGTCCCATAAAAGAGTCGTTTTCGCTAAGGCGTATTAAGGAGAGCATATTCCTAAAAAATTTCTCTCATCAGTATGGCATGGAATACCACCATTTAAGTTCAATGCCTCTCCATTGCACTTTCAAAGTAGCCATTATTGGATGTGGAAATGTGGGGGCAACGACAGCATATGCGCTTCTTTTAGACGGAACCATTACCGATCTTACACTCATTGATATCAATAAGGAAAGAGCAGGGGGGATACTTCTCGATCTCGAACATTCACTTCCTTTTACTTCATACACGAAGCTGAGTGCTACAAATGACCTTAAAGCATGTGAAGGAGCAAATCTGATTGTAATTACAGCGGGGAAAAAACAGGTCGAAGGAGAAACAAGGCTCGATCTCATTTCCGCGAATCGAAAGATTTTGCAAGAAATGATTCCAAAAATTGTGCAGGCAGCTCCTCAAGCTATTTTGCTCATTGTAAGCAACCCTGTGGATATTTTGACCTACGAAGCCCTCAAACTTTCAAAATTTCCGCCTCATAGAGTGTTTGGATCAGGAACCATCCTTGATTCCGCGAGATTCCAATTTCACATTTCTGAAAAAATTCATATACATCCAAGAAGCATCGATGCCTATATTTTAGGCGAACATGGAGATTCTTCCTTCCCTGTTTTGAGTTCGGCAAGCGTTGTCGGGAAAAAACTGTCTGAATTTCCTGATTTTACTCAAGAAGTGGCAGAAGCTTGCTATCAAGATACAAAAAACGCGGCATACCGTATTATCCATGATGTAGGATTCACCTGCTATTCGATCGCAACAGCTATACGCGAAATCACTCGAAATATTTTTGAGGATACGCATCAAGTATTCATGCTTTCGACACTGCTTCAAAATTACTACGGACATTCGGATGTATGCTTAAGTCTGCCTTGTGTTTTAGGAAGAAGGGGAATAGAAGAAGTACTCAAAATACCACTGGATGAAATGGAGCAGGAAAAACTACAAAAAAGTGTCGATATATTAAAAAACCTCTGAAAAACAAAATATGCTCACAAAATAGAAAATAAAAGCGGATCTATGATTCTATTTATTCTTCATAAAGATAAAGTCATTTAAATAGAATCTTGAAAAATTTGTTATATGGTCACGGAGTCTTTGAAGGAGGGAATTGAAGGATTTTTTCTAAAATATTTCGTATTTCTGGAATTTTTAATAAGGCGCGGGCAATACGTCCCAAGATATCAACCTTTTCAATCACTTTCCCTATAACCGGAAGTTTCTCACCTTTTTTCTGAGTACGAACTGCTAAGCTGAGACGATTAATCCATGTTCCAAAAAATTCATCTACAGGCAAGCCTCCAAAAACGGCAAAGTCCATGGCTCCCTCAAGCACAGCTACCATCGATCTTTCCAAAGCGATTTCACGAAGATTGAGAGCTTCTGGATTCTTATTGTCTGGAGGATAGGCATTATATTCCTCTCGCGCTTGCATAACTTTTTGAAGCTGACTTATAACTGGGACAAAGTCTACTAAAAGTCTTATGATGCCTCTGGTACATCCTTGGTTTTCAAGAGCGTCCAATCTTTCTTGAGTTTCTCTGTCGAGTGCTGCCTCAATTATGCCCGCGTTTCTTGCTGATACTTCGGAATCGAATTCTACAAAATCTTCTGCTGCTTCGTAAGTACCCATAATTTATTGGTTATTCTTTATAAGAGCTTCGAGCTCCTCTTGATTGAAAAGAGCTATATTCTCAAGAAGAAATTGTTTTTCCTCATCCGATATTTTTTCACTTTCCTGTAAAATTTCCGTAAGTTGTTGTTGTAATTGTTGAATATCCATGGGGGAAAATTTACATATCTTTTTATTATACAACAAAAAGCATGTTGTTTAAAATACAAAATAAATAATTATAAAATGGATAACATCGTAGAAATATAAACCAAATTTGTCAAATGTAAGTGCTCACAATGATAAAAAGCGGGCGGGGCTTTCCCTTTCGTCCTGCCTCCGCATTGACCGTCCATCCGCTCATTTCTTCTGATAACGCGATTGGCAGACGCGTTATCAGATAGTCACTCGCGGGGACGGTTCCCAATTGCTCGGCAATGTCCTTAAGGGAAAGCCCCGCCCACTTTTTTACCCCCGTTGATTCCTTGTGAGCAGTTACTGTCAAATTAGTTGACATTTTTTATTTTTTATGCTATAAATACATTCTCTGTAATAAAATTGCCCTCTATGAGACAGATTAAACCCTTCCAAAACATCTTTTTACACTTCCTCTTAGGAGTTATGCTCCTTTCTATTTTCCCTGTGAATCTCTTCGCTTCTGATCGTATCGGGCCTACCGCTATTCTTTCTGTTTCTCCTTCTTCTGGTTCGATATTTACGACTTTTTCTTTTGATGCTTCAAAGTCGACTGATTCGAGAGGTTATAATCGAAATCTCGAATACCGCTTTAATTTTGAATATGGAGCTGCCACCTTTACTGATTGGGATACTCGTAACAAAGTTAGCTATCGTTACACCACTGCTTCTGAGAAAAAAGTTATTCTTGAGATTCGTGATCGAGAAAATGGATACACTGACCGTACTTTTGTGACCTTAAACGTTAGCGATGATTTTGATTTCAATGCTTCATTCTCTGTTACTCCCGGGAAAGGTGACACGAACACGGCTTTTGTCTTTCAGGCTGAGATTACCTCAACCCTTTCGATACCTGTAACTGATTATGAAGTCCGATTTGATTTCGATGGTGACAACGACTGGGATACCAATTTTTTAACCCAGCATACGGCCTACCATAGTTTTTCTGAAGTTGGTTTTTACACACCGAAAATCGAAGTTCGTGACCCGTTTGGCAATATTATCACCATTCTTGAGCTTGATCCTGATAATGAAGAGCTTCTGGGAGAAGATCGAGAAAATATGATTCTCGTTTCCAGAAGCGGGGTTCCTCAAGCAAGTTTGAGTGTTTTTCCGAGCGTTGGTATTTCCGATGAAACCATTTTTTATTTTAATGCGCAGGATTCCTTTGATTATGAGGATATACGCGATCTTAATTACCGCTTCGACTTTCAGAATGATGGGATTTTTGATACTGAGGTGAGTAAAGAGCCTATCGCTCAAACTCGGTACAACTCTCCTGGCGTTTATACCATAATGGTTCAAGTGATTGACTCAAGCGGTCTTACTGATGAAGCCTTTACAACTATAGAAGTTCGTGAAAATGATATGGCTCCTGAAGCTGATTTCAGCATTCGTTCTGATAGTCAACTTTCTTCATCTGAAATTGGCACGGTTTCGACCATTTTCACTTTTAATGCCAGTCGATCGCGCGATAATGAAGATAGTGCTTCTTACCTTCAAATAAGGTTTGACTTTGAAAGCGATGGAATCTTTGATACGCCTTTTTCAACGGAAAAAACCGTTCAGCATCGCTTTCTTGAAACTGGAGTAAAAGAAGTAACCTTAGAGGTTCTTGATAGCGCTTCCAATATCAGTTCTGTTACAAAAAAAATTACTATTATTGAGAATACCGCTCCTTACGCTTCTCTTTCCATTACTCCACTCCGAGGGACTCCTGCAACGGTTTTTCATATTGATCCAACCGGTTCACGAGATAATCAATATCGTAATTCTTCACTTCGAGTACGTTTTGACTTTGATGGCGACTTGGAATTTGATACTGATTTTGAAAATATTCATACATTGCGAAAGAGTTTTTTAACACCCGGGGTTCGTGTCATTACCATGCAAGTTCGAGATCCTGAGGGTCAGGTTTCGGAATCTTCACAAAGTATAGAAATTCTTGAAAATGCTTTACCGCAAGCGAGTCTTACTGTAAGCCCCTATGATGGAACTTTTTCCACCACTTTTACCCTCGATGCCAGTGCTTCGTATGATAATCAACCTACTTCCGGAGAACTCAAATATCGATTCGATTTTGATTATACAGGGGATAATGACGTGCAATATGATACCAGTTTTTCCTCTTCTTCTTCTCGCCGCGTTCAATTTTCAAAAATTAACAAAACAGGAACTCTCTCTGTTCGTGTTGAAGTTCAAGATGAAGATGGAGAAATTTCAACGGCCATTTCTGAGGTTCACATACACTGGGCTTCGCAATTCATGGAATATTTCCGCAAACGTGGAGTTCTGAGAGGTTATGAAAACGGAGATTTAAAACCCGATCAAGCTATCACCCGAGCTGAACTTACTAAAGTAATCTTAGAAACCCTTAAAATACGAAAATCGAGCTCTGGTTTTCAAGATATTTTTTCTGATGTTAAAAGAAATGATTGGTTTTACCGATATGTACTGACCGCCTATGAGGAAAACATTGTGCAGGGTTATAGTGACGGCACTTTTCGACCCAATCAAAGTATTAGCCGAGCTGAGGCTTTAAGTATTATTTTCAAAGCATTCAATTTCTTTGATGTTCCAGCAAAAAGTTGGTTTGCTCCCTATGTGGCAAAAGGCTATCAAGAAGGCATTATCAAGGGTTACAGTGATTCTTCATTTCGGCCTCACTCACTTTTAACCCGAGGAGAAGCTGCGAAGATCGTTTATCTTGCAAGTCAGAAATTTGATTTTTAATAGTGACGAAGCTGTTCGTAGATATTTCTGTCAGGTACTCGCTCAAAAGATAAGGTTCCCAAAATATTGCAAGGTGCTCGCAAAATAAATGCTACCTCTTTTCTTTCAGTAAATTTGTGAGAACTTAGGGAGGTGCTGAAAAATATACCATCTACTG
>CAZTVN010000067.1:0-5622 GCA_964617145.1 uncultured Candidatus Peribacteria bacterium | reverse complement strand
TACTCTTCTATTTCAGAAATTACAAATAACGGACACCAGAAAAGTTTACAGTGCCTAAAATTCCACCTTGCAACTTTGAAAAAGAAAATTTATAGTATCGATTGATACACGTTAATTTAAAATGGAAACATGCAAAAAGTTATTCTTGCAATCCTCGTCATCATTCTCATTGTTGCAGCTTACATTCAGCTCCCAAAGGTATTTTAATGTCCTTCAGTTTTTGATAAGAGTTTCGATGTAGGAACGAATCGCAGAGAAGTTTCCATGACTCGGCAAAAGAATATATTGTCCAGTTTGGCTTAATGTAGAGTACAAATAATTGGAAGTGCTTAAAACATTGCCAGTTTCGAGAGTGAAATTTTGATACAATCGGAAGTAAGCAAGAGCGGAAAGGGGATCGATGTCGGTGTTGACTTTTTCACTAAGCGATGAAACCATTTCAATGGATTTTTGGATATTTTCTAAAGGACGAAAATTTTGAAAAGCGTTCAACATGGCCTGCAAAATTTGCTGCTGCCTTTTGGCTCGATCAAAATCGGAAGTCGAATGGCGGCTTCGAGCGTATTTCAAAGCCGTATCTCCATCGAGTTCATGCTCTCCCTTTGAAATCGAGAAAGTGATATACGAATTATTCGTTCCCGGATATTGCAGGTCATAGAGATCCTTTTCAACATTAACAGTAATCCCTCCCAAAAGATCAACCGCTTGCGAAAAAGCTTCCAAATCCACAACCACATATTTATCAATTTTCACTCCAGTAATATCATAAATGTGTTCTTTCAGCTTTTCGATACCGTAACGGGAATACACTTCATTAATTTTTCGTCCATTGATATAAAAATCTCGAGGTACGCTCAAAAAAGTGATGGTTTTTTGAATCGGATTTAAAGTGGCGAGCATAATAGTATCAGTGAGTTTGCTATGCGTTCCAACAATCAAAATATCAAGAAAACTTTCAGGATATTCAGGAATGCCCATCTTCTTTTGAAGTTTGTAATTCAAACTCGATAATGTCTCGATTTTATCGGTTTGTTGAGTCAAAGCCTCGCTTAAGGATCGAGTCACTTCATCAAAACGCGCGCCATCCAAATCGCCAAATTGATCCCTGTATCGATCAAATCGATGAAGCAAAAAATCAAATTCCTTCGATTTTTGGTCCATAGTTTCAGTTATGGTCAAATTTTCAGCCTTTAAACCACCAACTTCATCTATCAGGGAATTAATTTGAAAATTTTTCGCATTTAAGTGAGAAATCATGTCTTTATAAAGTATCGAAAAGCCGAAAGCGGCGATAAGCAGAGCAAGGGAAAGTGAACAGAGAGCCAACTTTACTTCATGAAAACGGAGCGAAAAATACAAACGCTGAAGCCAAACGATAAGAAAACTTTTAGAGTGAGAAAATTTCATGGAAGATAAAGGTTTAGAGATATGTTGAAAAACATCATTGGGTATAATCAAAACCAATGCGGGCAGCAATTTCTTGATCGACAAACATTCGTTTTCTTCCAAATTTCATTCTCGAATATTCCTTCACGATTTTTGCAATTTTTTCGTTGCGATTCTTAATATCGTAAATAGTCTCAAGAGAAAACGGTCTGGATGTGGCATTATTGATATTGAGCTTGATGTACGCTTTGTAATTGGCAATTCCGATAATATCTTGCTCCGAAAGAACCGGCGCGTATTCTTTCGCCAAATATTCACCGTCTTCAGCGCCAATTTTAAAAGATTGCAAAGTGCCGACGTTGCCAAAAACCGCATCGCGAATTTGACTGCTTGTTACTCCAAATTTTGTCGTAACAAGCTGATTGATGTACTGATGAGCCATAATCAGACAGAGATGATATTTTCTCGCCTCAGAAAGAATAGAAACAAAACTATCCGTGGCAAAAGTCTGAAACTCATCGACATAGAGATAAAAATCTTTACGTTGATCTTCGGGAATATCAGCCCGACTCATGGCAGCCATCTGAAGACGCGCCACAATAACAAGGCCAAGAAGCTGAGTATTGAGATCGCCGATTTTCCCTTTCGCGAGATTTATGAGGAGTATTTTCTGGTTATCCATGATTTCACGAAAATTAAAGGCTGATTTCGTCTGGCCAATGGTATTTCTCATGATTGTATTCGTGATAAAAGGCCCAAATTTAGCCGAAAAATAAGGAATCATTTCCTGACGTTCTCTCTCACCCGTATGAGCGTATTCGTGTTCCCAAAATGATCGAACCACGGGATTTTGAGCTTTTTTCACTTTGTATTTCATGAAATCAAAATCAGTGAAAATCCGAGGCACATCGATGAGAGTGGCACCCTCTTCTTCATCATCCATAAGGGTAAGACAGGCATTTCGAAAATAATGTTGGATGCGAGGTCCAAAGATTTCATCACCAAAAAGTTTAATAAAAATTTCGGTCGCTTGAGTTGAGGCCATATCTTTTTCAGAAGGATTTTTCGCCTCAAGAATATTCAGTCCCATGGGGCGTTCCTGATCTGAAGGGTCATAAATAAGAACATCTCGAACACGATTTTTGGGAATATATCGAAGGATATCCTCAATAAGATCTCCATGAGGATCAATGACACACACTCCTTCACCATTGATAATATCTTGCCTGGCCATATATCCAAGAAAAACCGATTTACCAGTACCGGTTTGTCCAATGATATAGTGATGACGTAAGCGGTCTTTTTTGCCGAAACGAATTTCTCTTTTTATGCCTCGGTATACATTGTGTCCAAGCAAAATACCTTCAGAGGGAAGTTCAACGGGAGGCTGAAGAACCTTATATTGAAGCCATTTTATAATAGGCGTTTGATTATAATGGCTATTGGGAAAATGAAAAATAGTTGTAAGTTCTTCAGGCACAAGAATCGAGGATTTTTCTCCGTAGCAAAAAAAACGATTTTTAAAATTCCAATTCATAATTTTATTATGAATATGCCAAATCGGGATAATGCGCCTGTTTTGGAAAAAATTCATCGCAGCGCTGTAAAAAACGTGAAAAGAAACAACCACGGAATTTAAAACACTTTCAACGCGATCACGATCAGGAGAAGAAGCAAAAACTCGTATGACGGTATCAAAACCGCTTTGATCACATTTTTCTCCAATATGCTTGGCGGTCTCTTCCTGCGTTTGGAGCATACGCACATAAGCGTCACCCGATGAAGCCCCCGGAGCATTGGTTCTCCCTTCGATACCCTCATATCCATGGAGAAGACCGATAAAAATACTGTTTAAAATGCCAAAACGGCTGGCCTTCTTTTTGCCTTTAAAAAGTTCTGTTCCTTTTTTGAGAGCTTTTTTTCTCCAGCGGTCAGCTCGAGGTCGTATCATAAGCTGCAAAACAGCGATCTCATCTTCATTCATTTTGGAAAAAACATTTGTGAGATCATCAAGAGGATCATGCTCAATGGCTTTATATGTTCTTATCGGATACCAAAATGGCTTTCTAAGATAAAGAAAATAGCTTCTAAGATAATTGCCGGGCTTTGTTATTTCATATCCTGCCGTATATTGAATATCGGCATCGGAATAAAATGCGGTAATCTGTTTCTCAATAATAGGCACGTAATACTTGTACGTCACAACATAAAAAAGAAGCTGTTTATCTTTCGTAACCATTTCAAAAGAAACGACATCTTCTTGGAAAAGTCTGACCTTAATCATATTAATCAAATTCAATTCTTTGAGCTCATAAAGACTTCGAAAAAACTGTTCCATAATACCAATGATTTCTCGAAAATCTTTCGTAGTCTCTTTCTCATGGTCAAGTTTAGAATCTGAACGTGGAAGTGTGACCAACATATAAACCAAATCCTTTCGTCTCAAGAGAGTATGAAAATATCGAAGCGTGGACAAAAAGAACTTCCACAAAAAAAGAATGCCGATACAAAAGAAAATAGCAAGAAGAGGATATTCCAAAATCAAATCCCAAATGTTTTCAGCAATTTTTTCCATAAATATTTTTTGTTTTTATCCTCTTATTTTAACAGAAAAAGCCTGCCCGGTAAAGAAACGAGAGATGCGGAAAGAAGAACTTAAGTTGACAAATTAGTTCAAAATCGTCTAATCAATTTATCCCGTTCTTTCCCAACTCCAATAAATTCAACAGGACACTCGATAAGATTTTCAATTTTTTGAATATATCTTTTACAATTTTCTGGAAGTTGATTATAGCTTGTGATTTGAGAAATATCTTCCATCCATCCATCCATTTCGATGTATTCCACCTCTAAATGTTCAAAAATCTGAATATCAGAAGGGATAGAATCAAATTCATGCCCTTTATAAAAATATCGAACACCAATTTTTAGGGTTTCAAACTCAGATAAAACATCAAGTTTTGTGAGATTAATAGAGCTAAATCCATTTAATCGAACAGCATATCGGCAAATAGGAACATCAAACCAGCCACATCGACGTGGTCTATTGGTTGTAGCTCCATATTCACCTCCAGCTTCACGAAGCTTTTCTTGAAGAGGCCCTTCGATTTCTGTCGGAAATGGTCCAGCACCAACGCGAGTGGTATAAGCCTTTAAAATACCAATAATCGATTGAATACGTTTTGGAGAAATGCCTGAGCCAGAAATAACTCCTCCAATGCCGGCATTTGAAGAAGTCACAAAAGGATAGGTTCCATGATCGACATCAAGATGAAAACCATTCGCCCCTTCGAGGAGAATTTTTTTACGTTCTCTGCTACATTGATGCAAATAGGAAGAAGTGTCGCGAATCATCGGCTGAATGATTTTGGCAAACTCTCGATAACGTTCAATATCCTGTTCAACACTATAATCAAAAGAGCCATACATATTGGTGATTTGCTTCATATTGGCCCGAAAATGAATAGCAAATTTGGGGAAATCCAAAAGTTCGCAAACTCGTATGCCAATTCGGGCAATTTTATCCATATAACAGGGACCGATGCCACGACGCGTTGTTCCAATTTTCTTATCGCCTTTTTTTTCTTCTTCCATGCCGTCAAGAATTTTATGGTAATCAAAAAGAAGATGTGTTCGGTCAGAAATAAAAATTCTCCCAAGGGTGTTAATACCTTTTTGATAAAGCATCTCTAATTCTTCAAGAAAAGTAGCTAAATGCAAAACGCAACCATTGCCAATGACACAAACCTTCCCTGGATGAAGAATCCCAGAAGGAATTAAATGAAAAACAAATTTTTGAACATTACTCGGATTTTGTGTGTCGGAAACATAAACGGTATGACCGGCATTGGCGCCTCCTGTTGCACGAACAATGATATCGTATTCTTCCGACAAAATATCAACGAGTTTGCCTTTCCCTTCATCGCCCCACTGACCACCCAAAACTGCAACCACATGTCCAAATTTATCACTGAATTCCATATATTCTAAAAAATACAAATGTAATCATCAAAAGTTGTAACACATAGAAAAAATTTTCGCAAAAGAGAGTGAAAAGGAACAGGTGTTTTTTAACAAAAAAAACTGCCCTCCTTTTCAGTAACTGCTCACAAGGAATCAACGGGGGGTAAAAAAGCAGGCTGGGCTTTCCCTTAAGGACATTGCCGAGCAATTGGGAACCATCCCCGCGAGTGACTATCTGATAACGCGTCTGCCAATCGCGTTATCAGAAGAAAT
>CAZTVN010000066.1:0-5674 GCA_964617145.1 uncultured Candidatus Peribacteria bacterium | reverse complement strand
TTTGCGGGGGCAGGATTCGAACCTGCGACCTCCGGGTTATGAGCCCGACGAGCTACCACTGCTCTACCCCGCGTTAAAAACAAAAAAGATAAAACCAACCTTGCTCAAAAAGCTTACGGTTTGAAGGAAGAAAAATCAAGGTCTTGTATGGATTTGGGACCTCGAATAAACATTTTAAAAAAAAGAAATGACTTTTTCTCTAACCAATAAAATTTTTGCCTCATCAAGAGTTGCAACTTTTTTTATAATTAAACGTTTTTCAATACTCATAATACTTGAGAAACGGATATAAGATTTTTTTAAAAGTTTTCCTTCTTTTAAATCTAAGGAAGTAAGAGGTATTGAATAAGATTTAGGACCGATTTTTGTAGAAATAGGAAGTAAAACAAAATTCGCATATCTGTTAAAAACTATATTAGAAATTATCAAAGCCGGTCGTAACTTTGAAGCTTGAAAATCAGTAAAAGGAAAATGTATCAAAACAATATCGCCTTGTTGCATAGTTTACTCTTGGAAAATATTGTCATCAGTATCATCTTGCCAAAAATTTAACGATTTTTCGAGCGTTTTATAATAATCATTAAGAGAGAAATCGTCTTCAAAAATAATGTCTTCATCATATCTGGGAAACACTTCCAAAATAGGTTTTGAATGATGAACTACTATATATTTTATATTACTTTCTCTGGCTTCTTTCCAAAGTGAAGTAATATTATTACGAAAAGATTTAAGATTTATAATCTTAGTTTTCATAAAATGATGATACTTTTAATGTACACTATTATGTTAACATAACATTCAAACACTATTCAAGAAGAAATTTCTCAAACGAATAATTTGATGAGATATTAAGGAGGTGCTGAAAAACATAACGTTGTAACGAAATTTTACCATTTCGAGCGAAAAATGTGAAAAGCGACGAAGGCTATTCATCCGAAGATACGTCGAGAAGCTTTGAACATTTTGCAGCCGAAATAGTAAAATTGCAGTAGATGGTATGTTTTTCAGCACCTCCTTAAGGTGAATCAGACTCAAAGAAAAATCGAAACCACAAAACAAAGTTCGATACATTTTTATTTTCAGAAGAAAAGGATGATTGGTCATCTAAAGACGATGTTGAGTCAGTATCTTCATCGGGCAAAATGATAACTTCTTCGCCCGGATTGATAAGTCCAAGGCTTTGTTTGGCAATTTTTTCGATATAGGCGTCAGAGGTGTAATATTGGTAATCACTCATTTTTTGCTGATTTTCAGAAATCAATTCTTCATTTTTCTTTTCAAAATTTTCGATGTGCCTATCGATTTGATAATTTTTATACATCTCAACCGTGAGCGAATAGAGCATATAAGCAATAAGAGCAAAACCAGCCACAATAAATATTTTTACTTTGTGATAAGGCGAGGAATGCGAAGAATAAGGGGAATTCACAAAAATTTATCTTTAAGATACGCTCCTAAAATATATCAATTTTGGCATAAATCGTAAGAAAGCAGTAAGAAATATATTGCAAAAGAAATTAAATATGGTATAATTTTAAGATAAGTTTTTCTCAATAACTTTAAAACACAATACATATGACTCCTACTTCTGCTGAAATCCCAAAAAGACCCGATCTCGATACATTAGGAGATGTCGGCGAACGTTTACGCGATCTGGAATCAAGAGGGAGAAATATTGCAACACTATGGGAACAAGTGAGGGTAGCCAGTGAGGCGAGAATGAGGGAATTTGAACAACATTTTAACGAAGCAGTTTCAGAAAGCGGCAGATCAGCTGAAGAAATAGATGCTGAAGAAATAGGGATCCTTGCTCAAGACACTTTAGGATCGATAAAAGGTGAAACGGGAAATATCATGCGGACCGAAGTTTTTCGTCGGATACAAGATTTTCTTCAAAAAAAAGTGACAGATGGGGACATAAGTGAAGATACCGCCGCAGAGATCGTAGAAAGAGGCCTCGCAGCAGTAGCCAGAAAGCGTAGCATTGAAGCTTCCTTATATGACTCCATGAGAATGGTGCAAAGAAAAGTATCTCCAACTCAGCCTCTTTTACCGGATGAAGTAGTAAAAAGATTCAACGGGCCGAAACGGAAGGTCTTAGCAAAAGAAATGGAAGCAAGCAGCCGCAAATTCGGCTTAGGAGAAACAGTGAACATTGATGGAACAGTGCAGAGAGTAAAAAAGATTGAAATTTTGGTCGGAGCCGCCATGACAAAAGTCCCACCACGATTAGCACAAAAAATCATTGTACGAAATGTCATATTGACGCCGGACGGAAAACAGTTCATTGGAATATGCGAAAATGGATGCGAATCAAATCTCGTTGTAGGAGATTTAGAGGAAGTGAAGCTCCCACCACCAGAAAAAGAAAAAGGAATCCAAAACCTCAGTCCCGAAGAAAGAAAAGCATTTTTAAGAAGTATAGATTTTGAATTACCTGCTGAAGCAAATAGAAACGATTTTCAATTACTGTTAAAAACAGGGGTAGTAAACCCTGAAGATAGATCAGGATATCGTATCTACCTTTTTCATGAAAAAAGTGATATGTCGAAAGTCTACTCTGTCGTAATCAAATTATTAAATCCAGAAGGTGGAGCGGCCGTAGCTCTTGTAGAAAGCGGATCGACAGGTCTTAAGGTATTTGGGGACGAAGGAGTAAAAGAAGTACCAATAAACAGAACTGCTGCAGGAGCTATCGATCTCTCGAAAGTGATAAGCGCTTTACAACAGGTGAAGAGCGAAAACCCATAATATTGCCTGCAAGAAACAGACGCTTTGCTTTAAGATACTGCTTGAGTAAGTCTCGAATTTTCAAGTAAAGAAAAACCCCTTTCCGCTCTAAAATACTCGTTATATTTTTCAGCACCTCCTTAATATATCTTATAATTCTACAAATTGATGAGATCCGATTTTTTGGATCTTTTTGCAAAAAATTTGACAAAATCACAAAACTTTGATATTAACTATAATCTTGAAATATTTATCCCATCAAAAATATGAAAAATTTAAATCGAGGAGAAGAAATAGTCCATGGTCAGGATGATGTCCATGATGGTCAGAATAGGCCTGGTAGAACCGCTAAAATTGGTATTCTCGGAGCGGCGGTACTTGGGGCATCATTGGCCACAAGCGCCGAGGCAGGCCTTCCTCCGCAACCAGGAGTTTTACAAGAAATTCCAAGAGCAGAAGTCCCACTTCCTTCTGAAGAAACCAAATCTTTAGAAGCTCGTTTACAGAATTTTTTAAGAATGGTTGAAGAAGCTGCAAAAAAAGCTGGTCAAAAAACACAAGAGCATCCTCTCGCAGCAGCAGGCGCTCTTGGAGCTGGAGCACTAAATTTGCTTTTAGCAGGAGCTGCTTTAGGAAGAAGAGGACGAGTAAGGAAAGATTCTCCAGATCTGCTCGAAGCGGCGGATACTATAATCGATAATGCTTATGCTAGGCTTGTCATATTAAGGAAAAAAGAAGGAACTCTACCTGTATACGGTTTCTCAACGGTTATTGGAAAAGGAAGCAGTGTGATAGCCCTGTCTCCAAAGTACGCAGTCGAAAAACTTATAGAAGAAGGTGTAGAAAAAGCAGGTCAAGGGGACTGCCCATCGCAAGAAGAACTACAAGGCAGAAGAAATTTTCTTGATAGAGCTTTAAGCAAAAATATAGGTGATGGGATTTATGCAAAAGGCCAACCTATTGCGGTTACCGTAGTAGAAGATTGCACGACAAGAGATGTTGAAAGAGATGATGAACTCCTTGTGCATGTTTTACATCCTTCTGTTTTAGATTCTCTTCTAAGAAAAATATCCGATTTACTTGCGGTTACCGCAGCGAGTAGTAGGGGTAATAATGTACCTTCACCAAAAGAAAAAGCAGATCTCGTTCAAAAGGTAAGAACGCTTTTAGAAAGAGATCAAACAGGACATACGCGTACATTAGCAAGTTATGATGAGGAAAACCTGGGAGAAGCAATCAGAGTATTTGAAGAAAAAAGAAACAGAATTGAGATAATGTTAGCGGAGGATTTAACAGGAATAGAAAAAACAGGGAATGTAAGAGATGCCATGTTAGAGTTAATAAGGGCTTATAATGAAGTTGTAGATGCTGCAAGAGATAAAGAAAGAGCTGTGCAAGACTTTCACCCAGACGTCGTAAGCGCCGTAAGAAGATGCCCTGATAAAGTATTATTAGAGTGCGGTATACAGAGAGTTAGGGTAGTACACCCTAATCATGAGATATATTTATCTTTAGAAAGAGTAGCAGAATTGTGTGGATGTGATCCAGAGTTCCTTCAAGCATTAAATATTGAAAATCCGAATTTAAACAGAGGTCCTTTACATGAAGGAGATGAGCTTGAAATACCTAAAGAAACAATATCTAGACAAATGAGAAGAAAAATATCAACAGGTGACGGGAGGAGTCAGGAACTTCTGTTTAAACAACTATCTCCGATCCGAATTCCTGATAACAGCGGTTGGTTTCAACCACAAAATGATCTCCCTCTATTGATGCAAGATTTAGAAAATTTCGATCCAAGAAGTCAAGTCTCTCCGGATGAAACAGTAGAAGAAAAACTAAGAAGAGCTCGTGAAGCATTACAAACATTAAGAGAGATGGATACAGAAATTTTAAATAGATTGAGAGCGACAGGTAACCAACTCGTGTCAAGAATATATGGAAACGAAAGTAGAGAAATATTAAAAGAAAAGACAGAAGGAATAAGAGCTTGGGCAAATAAAGTAGGATTAATAAAAGATGTCATAGATATCGCAACCTTAAGCATAGAAGCAGTAGAAAATATTGATCCATCTCTTTTTACCGAAGAGATGGTGCTTCAAGCACTAGATGGTTTAATGGAAAATGCAAACAGTGATATTGCTAATGTTCCGTCGAAAGGAGGAAGACGTAAACACTTCGAGCATAGACTTGCAACTGCTTATCAAAGATCAAAAGCGCGAATTGAAAGAGGCATAACAAGGGGAATGGTGATGAGAGAATTGAAACCTGAAGAAAAAATAGGTCTGCTAGATAGCTATAAGTTAGTACGTTCAGGGCTCGTATGTAATAATTTCGACGAAGCAATGCCCGGCAATGAGGAAGTCTCATTAAGTGCTTTAGATTTGGATGCCTTATTCAGAGCCGTAAAAGGCTCAGAGATTGCCCTAAGTGACGGGGTTGATAAAACAGTAAAATCAATAAGAGAGCCCAATAGACAAAGAGAGATCTCTGAGGCTATATCTTCCATAACAGATAATTGTGGAGTGGAAGCTCCAGATAAGAAGACTCAGTTTGCTTTTGCAACTATCCAAACCGTAACAGGTGATGAAGCATCTGGTGATCCAAAAAGAGCAGTAAGGATATACATTGTTCACCACCGAGGAGTAGACGGAGCAAAAGACCTCGCGACAGGGAAAATTACAGAGATAATACGTGAAGCCATTGAAGCAAAAGACTCTGAAGAATTTAGAGAGAGCTTAGCAGGACTTTTGCAGAAAGGAGGAAAGAATGTTATAAGATTAGCCTTCGAATTAAAGAGATATAGAGAGTATCTCGCCATTTTCCAAGAAGGTGAAAAGTAGAAGATCATTCTTACTCTCCATACTTAAGTCCGTGCCCTTTAAAATTCAGCACTGTAAACTTTTCTGGTGTCTGGAAAGATTAGTTTTTGTTATTTTGAAGA
>CAZTVN010000065.1:0-5996 GCA_964617145.1 uncultured Candidatus Peribacteria bacterium | reverse complement strand
TCCCCATTGCTCGGCAATGTCCTTAAGGGAAAGCCCCGCCCACTTTTTTACCCCCCGTTTATTCCTTGTGAGCAGTTACGCTGACGCTTATTTTGTCAGGGGGTGACAGGGAGCTAAAAATTCAGCACCTAAGGGAGGTGCTGAAAAACATACCATCTACTGCAATTTTACTATTTCGGCTGCAAAATGTTCAAAGCTTCTCGACGTATCTTTTTTTCGCACATGGTTTCATGCGCTTATTGTAAAGCTTCTTGTTTTATTTTGAAACAAATATCCTGTCTCCTCAATTTTCCAGCTTTTCGGCTTTAATGTAGGGCAAAGTAATCCCGAGCATAGCTTCAAGCGGCACAGCTTTTCCCACAGGATCTAAAACATGCGCAAAAGTTCTTGCGCCAAAAACTCCTTTAATCGTGCTGATCGTTTTTGTTGCGTAACCAAATCAATACTTCCGAATCAGCGCCATAACCACCCCTTGAATAATCAATTCATTTACGGGATAGATTTTTTTGTATTTTTTATTTTCCGGCTTCAAATAGGCCTTTCCATTTTTTGTCACAAATCGTTTCAATGTGTTCTCATTGTCGATTAACGCCACCACGATATCGCCATTTCGCGGATTTTTTTTACTATCCGCTAAAACAAGATCTCCTTCATAAATAGCGGCATCGATCATGCTGTCACCGTTCACGCGAAGCATAAAACAATCTTCCGGCCTACTTACAAAATCTACTCCCAATGTCACATAATCCTCGATGTACTCCTGCGTCAATATCGGCCCACCTGCGGGAATCATTCCTAAAATAGGTATGCGAACGACCTGTTGAGACAATCTTTCTTTTACCGAAGCAAGAAGTTTAATGCCACGAGGAGTATCATCTTTTCGGATACAATTTTTCTCCGCAAGAACCTTCAACTGCTTTAGAATACTGTTATCCGAACTCAAATTAAAATGTTCGCGCATTTCTCTGATCGTTGGAGAGGCTCCATTCTCAAGCTGATACTCTTCAATAAACTTTAAGAGCGATTCTTGTTTTTGAGTAAGCATAAATTTCCTTGGTGAGTGTACGCTCATATAATATTTGAGCATATACTCACCGTCAAGAGTTTTTTACTCCGGCCAAGGACTCCCGTCCAAATAAAGCCTTTTTAAAACGGCGGTACCACTGTCGTCGATAGTCACAAGAGCCGACACTTCATAACGAGAAAAATCTAATGTTCTTCCTGTTCCTTCAGGGATAAAATATTCTTCTATACCGAAGCGGATCCCTATTTCTCCTCCATCCAATCTCAAAGGAGGTTTTTGCCTATTTTTGTCCTCAAATCCACTGATAATCACTCCCTTTATAAAAATTCCTTCTTGGGGTTTTTGCTTTGAGATAGTCCGATCATAAGCAATACTCCAATGTTTTCCTTCATGGCGCAAAGGAACGTATACTTCATCGCCAACTTTCATTTCATTTGTTTGAGAAAAATTCCAATCATACGCACTTGAAATTTCGTATTGAAACGTCACATAATCGCCTCGCAGTGGATCGCGCGGATCGATGGGGAGGATTTTTAAATATACATCCGTTCCTCCTTTCAAAACTGCTACTTTAAAAAGAATCAGGCCTAAAATAATGAGTGTTTGAAGTATAAGTACGAGTGCGAATTTTATGTTTTTCAGCATAGTCTTGAAGAATTTATTAAAATCATTTTTCTTTTGTAGATCCGATCATGTAACGTCTTCCTTTTTCCAAAAGCGCTCCAACCAAAAACATCAAAACACCAGCGCCAATAAAGAAAATACTCTTGTCTAATGACGTAAAAAACCAGTCAAAATATTTTATAATAATAAGAAAAAACATTGAGATGATGCCGATATTAATAAGGTATGGTATTTTCCTCGCATATCCCATCAAGATAATTCCGAGCATTTCGAGAAAGCTTAAAATATTTGAGATTATTGCAAACAGTACGCCTTGTTTTGTTAAATTGCTTGGATTTTGGAGTGCGTAGTAGCTGTGATTTTTTAATATTTTCTGCTGAGGTATAACAACCAAAAAAATAAAAAGCGCGCTTAAAAGTATTATCCCCATCACTTCTGCATATGAGATTTTTTTAAGATTTATTGCTCGTATAACAAGTGAAGTAAGAATAATCAACAAAACTATGAGGCTTACAAGAATTTTCCAAGAATTCCATATCGGATATCCTTTGGTCATCTCCTCGATTGATCGAAATCCTTCTCGGGTCGAGAGAAACAACAAAATGCCCGTCACAGCTAGAGTGTTTATCATTATGTATACCCGATCGAACGTATCTCTAGTGAATTTGAGAAATCCTATAATCAAATAGACCATCATGATCAATATGGTTCCTGTAAAAAGAACTATGCTTTTCATATCGTTCGCCCCCTCTCGAAGCCACTCACCGCCCTGAAAAATAAACCAAGTTGGGACAAGAGTGAGTCCGACCACAAGGCTTCCAATAAATCCAAAAAAATAGGCCACGAATATCGCAACAATCGCGGTTAGAATGAGAACGGTTTGCCATGAGACAATATCATTCAAATCTCTATTTAATGCCGATAACGCTAACTCAAAGAAGATGAGACTGAAAACAATAAATATTTCGGAAAATGCTTTTTTATCGGGATGGAGGAGCTTCATATCTTGAAAAATTGAATGCTTATTGCGGTTTCATTAAGAAGTAGAATTTTTCACAGATTCCCTTAGTATAAAAGCTGTTAAACCTGTCACTATTGTTGCGACAAAAAGCAGGAGGGATGAGGTCAATAAAAATGGATCGGCAGCAAAACTGTTGAAAATAGCAAATGGATGTCCGATCGTCACAACGAGGCCAAGGATGGTTGCGAGGAAAATTAGTGGCATCAATTCTAAAGCGAAAGCCATGGCAAGAGTTCCTATCATCCATAAAAGAAATCCATCAGGCCATGCAGCACGAATATTAAATATTTGCGCTACGAGAAAAATACCGGAACCGTAGATGATGCATCCAAGGAATATAAGTGCTCCTCCTGTTTTTCTCAATGCTGTTTTTTCCATGATTATTAAGCCTGCGATCGATGTTATGAGCATTGACGCTATTATGATCGTGACTTTAAAAGGTGGTCGTATTTCCTGCCAATTGGATGCGACGAATGAAAAAATTCCAGCACCGACAAGCAGCGCGCCAATGGTTACGACTATTTGAATGGTCTTTTTTTGATGCGTATCTTGTGGCATTTCTCCCTTCTCTGCTAGGGCGTAATGGACATGAATAAAATCCACTTTGTAACCCTTTTGCAAAGCGGCGAGATAGATATCTTCTTTAGATTTCTTTTTATTCCGTTGATTCTTAATATCGTTGAGAAATTTTTGATCAATCATGAGTAAATTTTAACCACCACTGGCAATTAATATTGCTCCTACAAAAATCATTGTAGCTGCCAACGCCCGGATAGCAAAGTTTTTTTCTTTCAAAATATGACCTCCTAAAAAAACCGCGATCACCACGCTGAGTTGCCGCAGACTCGCAAGATAACTTACACGCTCCATGGTAAATGCTACCAACATAAGAAAATATCCGAGTTTTCCTAAGATTCCATTGAGCATAATTGACCTTTTATTTTTCCTCCATTCGTTTTTTACAATGTCCATGGTTTTGTTTCTCGCGATATAGATCGTGTAAAGCGTTAAAACCATGATATCGAGAAACAGAAGATAACTTAATGGATGCACGTTCGACACCCCGATTTTATCTATTATGGTATAACCCGCCACAAAAAAAACCGTTAAAAATGCGATTCTCGTTGCCCCATCTTTTCTTGCAAATCGAAAAGGCTCAAGCCAGCCGCGTATTTTGAAGGTCGTTAGATTGATGGCATAGGCTCCGATAGCTATAAGCAAGACTCCCGCTACCCCAAATATTGAAACATTTTCTTTAAGAATCAGTACGGAAAAGACCAAAACAAGCGCTGGCGCTGAACGTATGATCGGGTAGACATGAGACAAATCGCCATGCTCGTAACATTTCGCGAGCAAAATCCAATACGTCAAATGAATGAAACTTGCTCCTCCTAAAATCATAAAACCTCTCGCATCCGGTATGCCTTCTTTCCAAATGCTATAGATAAAAAGCGGAGAAAATATGATGGTCCCTGTTATGACGAACCACCACAAAAACACATGTTTATCATAGGATTTTTTTGTGTAAAGGTCTCGGATAGCGTGCATTATGGAGGAGACCATTACGAGTGTTATGGCGAGGGTGTTCATTTATGTTCGTTGATTTTTTACTGCTCAAAAGTTACTGAGCTCGCTATTTCATCAATGCTATTCCATAAACTTTGATCAATCGTATCATCCTCTCCTTTTTTTAATGCCTCAAGATCTTTTGATGCAGAATCTGAAAATTTTTCGTAAACAATCGCCATATAAGCATCTTTTCTTGGGAATATTGCCGTCTTTTTTACCCCAGCGTTTTCATTGTGTCCAAAATTTCCTATAAAGTCTTTGGTGTATCCTTTTGGATATTTTTCATAATCTTCACGGCTTGCGAATGAATCAAATTCGATTCCGGCACTAAAATCATAGTGCTGACACACAATAAAAATTCGACTCGATTGCCCGCTTGCATTTAAAAATCCGATTTCTGTTCTTTTTCTCTCTTCGCCAAACTGCTCATCGAATAGTTCTGATGCGAGAGTGTATGGCCCAAATTTTTCTGGAATGGTTATTGATTTGAGACCACATTGCGCAAAGAGACTTATAATATCTTTTTTTTGTTGATTCGCTTCAGTGGCTTGATTTGTTGTTCTTTGAGATTCTTCCTTCGTCTTAAGATCATCTTGATTTTTACTGCATCCGCTTAAGATGAGTATGAATAGAAAAGTGAGGGGAATAAGTATGTTTTTTTTCATGGCGAAGTTTTAAAAGGATGAAAATCTCGCATGTAGGGAGGTGCTAGAAATGTTCCAAAAATCATAAATTTTTGTTCACATTTCTTCCTTTGCTCCGAGAAGTCTCAAGGAAGCTCGACTTCTCTTCACTTCGGATCGCGAATCTCGCGTCTTCCTTGCCCACACCAGGACTCGAACCTGGATTTAGGGTTTAGGAAACCCCCGTTCTATCCCTTGAACTATGTGAGCCTAAGGATATTTTGCAGCATGTCCTTAAATTTTTAAAAGAACAAAACGCGTTTCCTCTTCTGGCAAATCTGTCTTTTTTAGTCGCAACCTCTCTATCGGTTCAAGGTCTTTCTGGCCTATTTCTTTTAAGAACGGCTCGATTCCTTCTACATTCATCTTGAGACCATCGATCTTATAATGCATGGGGATTACGAGTCTAGGCTCTATCTGTTCTATAACTTCGTGAGCCTTTTTTGCATCAATGGTTGTAAGCCCTCCGACTGGAATAAAGAGTACATCGGTATCACCAATGGCTTCTGTCATTTCATTCGTCAACCTATGGCCTAAATCTCCAAGATGACATACTTTCATTCCTTCAAGCACGAATGTAAAAATAATCGTTTCTCCTCTTTTTTCAGCTTTTTCTCCTTCACTCTGAGAATAATGGAAAGCTTCAATTCCTTGCATCTGAACACCAGCAACTTCATATTCGCCAGGCCAATTAAGAATTTTTGGATTTCCTTCGATGGCCTTAAGATTATTGTGATCGCTATGTTCGTGACTTATTGAGACTATGTCGGCTTTAAGATTTGGTAATTTCAGACCAATATCACTTTCATAAGGATCGGTTATGATAGTTACGTCTCCATTTTTGATAGTGAAACAAGATTGTCCATGCCAGATGATTTCCATAGAGCGATTTTAAGACTTAAAAACGTGCATTATTGTAGCTTATTTTGTGTTTGATAGCAAAATGGAAAGGTTTTCTCGAAAATTAAGTTTTTATTTCTGGACATCCAGCATTTTATTCGCAATACTTTTATGTGAAAAATTAAGGAGGTGCTGAAAAACATACCATCTACTGCAATTTTACCATTTCGGCTGC
>CAZTVN010000064.1:0-6074 GCA_964617145.1 uncultured Candidatus Peribacteria bacterium | reverse complement strand
GCTCGAAATGGTAAAATTTCGTTACAACGTTATGTTTTTCAGCACCTCCTTTATTATTTTCAGTGAAGTTTAATTTTTTGTAATTGTCAAAGTTATTTTTTGGTTCGTTTATGTTATGGAATTTTATACGTTTTAGGCAACAATAATCTCATTTAGGGCATAATACCCCCAATGCTCTGCGGTGAGTTTTACTTCATATTTTTTAGGTTTTTTCTCTTGACATGGATTTATTTTTATTATAAAGTCTCCACTTGGTGAATTTATTTTTTATGTTAAAGGAATTATGTCTCGTTTTTTTGCAGGTAAAAGAGGTCGATCACGATTTGCAGGAAGAAGTGGTCATGGAAGGAAAAATTTTGGTTCAAGGAACCATAAAATTGATGTGTCCAGATTTATTAACAGCGCGATGAAGATAGAAAAAACTCAAGCATATATTGCGCGTCATCGTTTTAATGATTTTTCTCTCGATGAAAGATTGAAACGAAATGTCGCCCACAAGGGCTATCTGACTCCAACTCCTATTCAAGATCAGGCTATAGAGCCTTTTCTTTCCGGTAAGGATATCGTTGGAATTGCCGATACAGGTACAGGGAAAACGGCTGCCTTTTTATTACCTCTTTTGAATAAAGTTCTTCTCGATCGGCATGAAAAAGTTTTGATTATGGCTCCTACTCGTGAACTGGCACTTCAAATTCAGGAAGAACTGGACACATTTTCTTATGGACTTTCGATCCGATCGGTTTTGTGTATTGGAGGGGCTGGAATTGGTCGTCAAATCGGTGAGCTTAAAAGAACTCACAATTTTGTCATTGGCACTCCAGGACGACTTCAGGATCTTTCCAAACGAGGTGTTCTTCATTTAAATTTATTTAAAAATGTTATTTTGGATGAAGCTGACAGGATGCTCGATATGGGATTTATCGATGATATCAAAAAACTTTTATCACTTCTTCCTACTCCTCGTCAGTCTGCTTTTTTTTCCGCTACTTGTTCGAAAGAATTTTCTTCTCTTATTGGTAGTTTTTTATGTAGTCCTGTCATGATTTCGGTAAAAGTGAGAGAAACGGCCACAAATGTTCAACAAGATGTTATCCGATATAGTGGTAATGAAAATAGGATGCATATTCTTCAGGATCTTTTGACTCAGAAATCATTTCAAAAGGTGCTTATTTTTGGAAAAACTAAATATGGTGTTGAAAATCTTTCTGTGATTTTGACTCGGAATGGTTTTAAGGCCGACTCCATTCATGGCAATAAGACCCAATTTAATCGTTTGAAAACATTACGTCGCTTTAAAGAAAATAAATTGGATATTTTAGTGGCAACCGATGTTGCCGCTCGTGGACTCGATATTGATAATGTCAGTCATGTCATAAATTACGATGTTCCTGCGACCTATGACGATTACATTCATCGTATTGGTCGTACTGGACGAGCCCAGAAAACAGGAATTGCGCTTACTTTTGTGGAACAACATGCTTAAGGAAGATTTGATTAACAATATTTATAATATTGCCATTTTGGCCCATGTAGATCATGGGAAAACCACTTTAGTTGATGCGCTTTTGAGAGCGAGTGATACTTTTGATGAACGCAAAGGTATTTCGGACCGCGCCATGGATAGTAATGATCAAGAGAAGGAACGAGGGATTACTATTTATGCGAAGAACGCTTCCATTACTTACAAAGGCTCTAAAATTAATATTGTTGATACTCCCGGACATGCGGATTTTGGTTCTGAAGTTGAGCGTGTTCTTCGGACCGTGGATGCGGTTCTTTTAGTTGTTGACGCTTATGAAGGTCCTATGCCGCAGACAAAATTTGTTTTGAGAAAATCCCTTGAACTTGGTCATAAAGTTTTGGTGGTGGTGAATAAGATCGATAAGTCTACGGCACGGCCTGATACCGTTATCGATTTGACGTTTGATTTATTTGTAAATCTTGGTGCCTCTCATGAACAGCTTGATTTTCCCTATATTTATACCATTGCGAAAAAAGGCATTGCGGTTCGAAATCTTTCTGATGAACAAAAAGATATCACTCCTTTGCTTGAATTTATCATGGAATATGTGCCTCAAGCGAAAGTGAATCTTGATGTTCCTTTTCGTATGCAACCAGCTACTTTGACGTATGATTTTTTTTTAGGGAGGATTGCCATCGGTCGTGTGTATGAAGGGGAAGCTTCTCTGAATCAAAATGTCACGATTCTTACAAGTCAGGGCGAAAAGCGAACAGGTAAGATTTCTCAATTATTTACTTTTGAGGGGATGGAGAGAGTGGCTTCTGATCGTGTTCAATCTGGAGATATTGTGGCTGTTGCGGGATTACCGGATATTTATGTTGGGGAGACGATTACCACTGATCCCAATAGCGAGCCTTTGTCTTCGATTAAAGTTGATCCTCCTTCACTCGCGATTGATTTTATGGTGAATGATTCTCCTTTTGCTGGCCGTGAAGGAAAATTTGTCACTGGACGAAATATTCGTGATCGACTGGAGAGAGAATTGGAAACGAATGTTGGGCTTAAAATTGAATTTTCTGAGAATAATGATTTGGTGAAAGTGTATGGTCGTGGTGAAATGCATATAGCTGTTTTGATTGAAAGTATGCGCAGAGAGGGCTTTGAGCTTCAAATTTCTCAACCAGAGGTTATTATGAATGAAATTGATGGCGTTAAGTGTGAACCTATTGAAGTCGCGGTGATTCATGTTCCCGATGCTATGGCTGGAATGGTGATCGAAGCTTTGGCAAAGCGAAAAGGCCTTATGAAAAATATGCGATCTGAAAATGGCAATACTTTGCTTGAGTTTGAAGTGCCAACCCGTGGACTTTTAGGTTTTCGTTCACAATTTTTGTTGCTCACTCGTGGAGAGGGAACTTTGTATCATGCCTTTGATCATTTTGCGCCTTTTGTTGGTGTGATTTCCAAAAAAAGCGTTGGTTCTTTGATTTCTGGCGAAACGGGAACAGCGATGGCCTATTCTTTGTGGAAACTTCAAGAACGTGGACTTCTTTTTATTGGACCGGCGACGGAGGTGTACGAAGGTATGGTTATTGGCGAACATAATCATGGGACTGGTTTGGTTGTTAATCCCATTAAAAATAAAAAATTGACGAATGTGAGAGCGTCTGGTTCTGATGAAGCTTTGGCTTTGATTCCAATTGTCCCGATGACCTTAGAAAAGGCGATTGAGTATATTGGCCCGGATGAATATGTTGAAATTACTCCCACAAAGGTCCGTTTGCGCAAAAAATTTCTTAAAGAGCATGAGCGGCGCAGGGCTTCGAATTGATGGGGGATAAAATAATCAATCACGGCTTTTATCGTATCGTTCCATGCTAGACCGGCTACCAATCCAAGTCCTGCGGCTATATAACCGAACATTTTTTCCATTCTTCCATTCCACCCTCAAGGTGTTCGATATTTAATAGTTATTTTTCGCTTTCCATGCGAGCTTTCAATAAAAAAATGGTTTCGGTCAGGAGTTTCGCCATGGCCCAGTCTTTTTCCGATTCGGTCAGTAAATCCCCCAAACCGTCCAGAATATTGCGGTTATTCATTTTTTCGAGCCTGTCGATAGATTTTTTAAGCAATTCAGCAAAAGGAATATTGGCTCGCTGTTCAATAATTTTTTTGTTGATTGGCCAGCGATGTTCCAGAAAAAACCAAACATCGTAAATGTCACGGCTGGTTTTCCCAATCCTCTCATTCATGGCCATCAACTTATGAGCAAACATATCTTCTTTGACCATGACTAGCATCGAAACTCCTAAGTAAGTCTTTAATTCATAATGAGAGCCGAAAGAACGCCTGTTTATCTCGATTTTTATCTTACGAGCTTTGTCTTCATAAGAAAGCACGAAGGGTAAATTAAACCGTTTTTTTTTCATTTTTTTGATTGAGCCATATTTTTTGGCGATTTTTTTAATATGATCAAAGATATAGTCTTCCTCGCCTTGCGCCAGCAGATCAAAATCCAAATCAACCGAGAACCGGTTAAGTTCGTAAAACATGAAAGCGGCCGTACCGCCTTTAAACCCAAGGAGCGGCGCTATAGTAGTATCAGAATAAATATCCTTAAGAATTTGGAATAGTATATTTTTGTGAGCCGATGTATCCATGCTTTTCATACATTATTGAGTGGATTTATAGTTTTTAAAAAATTCCTTTATTTTTTTCGCCATACGCTTGTTTTTATAAATCGGCAAAATCTCAAAAATTTTATCCCAATTCAAATCACCCAAATTATCAAAATGATAATCCTTGTGAATGTAGATAGTATCCAACAATGCACGCTCAGGACTGGCAATGGAAGTTTCTCCCTTATGTTCAACCCCGGCTGAATTCGTTAAGATAATATTTTTAATTTTTTTGTAAGAATATGTCTGGTCGTCCACTATGATTTCTCGTGTCTGGTATGAAGCTATGGTTATTTTTTTGTAAAATTGGAAATTAATACCGGCCTTTACTAAAATCGTCTCAAAGCTCACGTATGAGGGAGTATAAATTCTCGTAGCCAACTCTAATGTGTCGTAGTTCTTATTTTTGGCATAAATACCTCTGCGGATGCGATATAACTCACCAGTTTTTACATAGTAATTCACCCCGTCAATTGTGGTTTTTTTATTATTATTGCCCCAAATTAAAGCTATGTCTTTAAACGTAAAGACAGTCTTCTTTGAGCGCAATATTTCGGAAATTGATTTTTTTTTGTATTTCATAAGCTCATGCTTTTTAAGCGTTTTCCGTCACTTAAACGTAGTGAAGAGAGGTAAAGGTTCTCATCTTTTTTGTATGTTATAAGCTAAAGATTATAATAATTCCGTCCTTTAGCTTATTTTAAGCTATAATTTGGATCAATGCAAGGGATTTTGCTCTCTTTATTTTTTTGGCCAATTTTATGGCTCATAGGCAAATCACTTTCAAAAAATAGTTGACAATTTTTCAGTGTCTCCTACTTATATATATTTTGACGATGGCCAATATCGAAAATTATGATCATAACTTCTTTTTTTTTGACTATATAGATAATTCGGTAAGGCCAAATACGTAAAGAATAAAAACCAGCGAGAGGGCCTTGTAATTTTTTACCAGAAAAAGGTTTTGATTTCAGCCCTTCAATAACTTTAATAATTTTTTCTTGAGCTTTCTTTGGAATTGACTTCAGACTTTTTAGAGAACGAGGAGAGTATTGAATCTTAAACATCCCTTAGAGGTGAAGAATCTTCTTTACTTTTGCTTCGGAAATGACTTTCCCTTTCTCTATCTCTCGAAGAGCTTGCTTTATACCTTTCATCAAATGTTTATCCCCAATGACTTCTAAAGTTTCCTGCCATCCTTCAAAATCTTCAAGCGACATCATCACTACTTTTGGTTGCCCATCTATAGTAATGGTAATCGATGCACCGGGTCTTTCAGTGTTCTCAATGAGCTTGAAAAATGACTGTCTCGCTTTTGTAGCTGAAATACTTAAATTCATAAAGATGATTGATTTACTATGTACAGCTTAACGTACATTGTTAAAGGAGTCAAGAATATTTTAAGTATATGGGTTAAAGATAATTATAAATCTATCTGCGTTTTGCTCTAATCTGTTACGATTGCAGCAATTAGGGTTACCTTTTTGTTTTCGAAGTAGGATAAGTTGGTGGTTAGAAATTATTAACTACCAGAGATATAGCAGTAAGAGATCCAGACACTGGGGGAAAATATGTGACTAAAGTTAAAAATGTTGAATTAAGGAGGGGATATGTTGATCCTTGTAAAGTAGCTATTTTCCAAGAAGCGGCACGTTATTATGGTGTTCATACTTTACCAGAAATAACTGTTTTACCTACTCATGCTTTGTTTGTGGCAAGAAGATTGGAAGCTTTACTCAATAGTCTTAATTGTAATAACAGTAATATTGGTTACGCAGATTTTATTGCTAAGGCTCAGGGAGATTTTGAGAGTAGGCAGTGTCATGGGATTCGCATAGCAGAGCGTATGCCTCTTTTACCAAAATTACATATAGATGATGAGGGATCCGCTATGTCAACTTTTTTGTAAATTGTAGTCGGTTTTGTGTTTCATA
>CAZTVN010000063.1:0-6113 GCA_964617145.1 uncultured Candidatus Peribacteria bacterium | reverse complement strand
ATTAACTACCAGGGATATGGCAGGAGGATTAACCCGTCACTATTTAATTGAGATGAGAGAAAAAACAATCAATCAGTGCTTGGAAAAGAAAATGAAATGGAAGCAGGGAGCGGAGATTTTAGGTATGCACCCGAAATCTTTCAGTCGTTTAAAAAGGAAATATCTGCAACATGGGAAAGTAGTTTTAGAAGGGAAAAAGCCGTGACCGAGAAAAGGACACGCCTGGAACAAAACTGCAGAAGAGATTGAGGAAAAGGTAACCACAATCGGATTGAAGCATCCTGAGATTGGTCCGGAGACTTTGGCTCAAGAACTGGAAAAAGAGCGCATTTATCTTCATCCCACTACTGTTTGGCGCATACTCAAACGGAACAAAATTCGATATACGAGTGAATACAAGCAGTGGAAACCGGAACCCAAACTGTACGCTTTGGATGAGCCGGGAATGGAAGTGCAAATGGATGGTTGCTATCCTTACGGAAGGGCACGAAATTTGATTTCTTTTGATGCTGTGGATGATTGCAGTCGTTATGGCTTTGGCGGGTATTATTAGCATGAAGATGCTGACAGTGCATCGATTTCATCACAAGAGTTGTTGAAAAAGCACCTTTTCCAATATTGAAAGTGAGGGTTGATAATCGCTACGGCAAAAAATTTCGAGAATATTGTGAAAACATACTCGGTCTGGAAGTTATTGAAAATGACCCTTATGAAGCCACTCAAAACGGGAAAGTGGAAAGATATCAGGGAACAATGAAAAAATTATTTTTTTTCAGATCATGCATTTTTACGGATGATTTCGAAACTTTGAATTACAAATACAGTTTGTGGCTTAATTGGTACAATTATCAACGTCCTCATTCCGGCTACAAGATGCACAAAATGAGTCCTGCGCAAAAAATCGCAAGTTGCTATCTCATGCTTTTAGCAAACCGTCTACTCGAAAACAAAAAGGTAACTGGAACTCTGCAACAAAACAAAAATTTTAAAAAAGTGTATATTTAAGTAAAATGAATAAAACTATGGTTATTACATTTAAATTAGAAAAAGATGGGGAAAAATGGCATGCATATTGCCCACAATTGCATGGCTGCCACACTTTTGGATCAACGAAGGAACAAGCTCTGAAAAATCTTAAAGATGCAGCATTGCTTTATATTGAAGATGAAATAGAAAATCAATCAATGAAGGCTGTAATTACAGTTGTCGAATTAAATAAAAAAATGACAAAATAATGAATAACTGTTCATTCATTACGCTTGGCTCCATATGAAAAATGTTTTCATCTTTCATGGAACTGAAGGTTATCCAGAAGAAAATTGGTTTCCTTGGTTAAAACAAAAATTGGAGAAAAAAGATTATAAGGTATATGTACCGCATTTTTCCGCACCATCAAATATGCCAACAAAAATAGCTGAGTGGTTTGATATTCTCAAGAATTACGAACAACACATTAACAAAAACACTATTTTTATTGGTCATAGTCTAGGTGGAATTTTTACTCTCCGGGTATTGGAAAAATTGCAACAACCAGTTAAAGCAGCTATTTTTATAGCGACACCTATTGGAGTTCGTCCTATCTTAAATTACGATAGAGATAATAAGTTTAGTGGTTTTTCCTTTGATTGGAAATCTATATTAAAGAAAGCTCAACATTTTTTTGTATTCCAATCTGATGATGATCCTTATGTTTCTCTTAAAAATGGTGAACAGCTTGCAAAAAATTTGAATGAGTCACTAAATTTTGTACCGAAAGCTGGACATTTCAATGCAAGAGCAGGTTACACAAAATTTGATTTACTGTTTGAAAAATTGAAACCAATTTTATAAACGGCCACCCTACGTCGTCATGCTGACGGGTATCACTATCACTCCATCATTCGTCTTGAAGGCTCGCCACATAACAAAACTTAATATGACAAGGTATGAAGATTTTCAAAAACTAGACATCCCTGTCGGGAAAATTATCGAGGCAGAAAATTTCCTAGAAGCAAAAAAACCTTCATATAAGCTAAAAATTGATCTTGGTGAAGAAATCGGCATTAAAAAATCTTGCGCTAAATTACAAGATCGACGATTTGATAGGCAAACAAGTTTTATGTGTGGTAAATTTTCCGCCACGACAAATCGGGCCAACAGTTTCGGAAGTTTTAACTTTGGGCGTGCCTGATGAAAAACATGAGTGTGTTTTGATAATTCCCGAAACAAATGTCCCACTTGGTGGACGCCTTTATTAAAATTATTTTTTAGATTAAAATACAATAGGGAAACGCCCCGCCCACTTTTTATCATTGTGAGCAGTTATTGAAATTAAAGACATAAGTGTCCATGACATACATTCTGGTTACTTGAAAATAAAACCGATATTTTTAGCGGACATATAAATGACCCACCTATGCAATTTCTTGTTAAAACCATTATCACAGCGCTCGTCATTGTCGGTGTAGCCGAAATAGCGAAAAAATTCTCGCCCGTTGCAGCAATACTGGCATCCCTTCCACTGACTTCAATTTTAGCAATGATCTGGCTGTATATTGACACAAAAAATACTCAAAAGATTATAGATCTCTCATCTGACATATTTTGGGCTGTATTGCCATCATTAATTTTTTTCATAGTTCTGCCGATTTTATTAAAAAACGGCTTAAAATTTAGCATCGCCATGTTTATATCTGCGATAATTATGTTCATTGCTTATAGCATTTACGGAATTCTCTTACAAAAATTATAAGGCTTGAATCAAATTATGAAAAAAACCTGTAAAAATTGCGACAAAACATTCGAAGTTTTTGAAAAAGATCAAAAATTTTACAATAAAATACATGTTCCTTATCCAAGTTTTTGCCCTATATGCAGACGACAAAGAAGACAAATTTTTCGTAATGAAAGAAATCTTTACACCCGTACATGTAGCCTAACAGGAACAAAAATCGTTTCCGTTTATTCCGATAACGTGCCATTTCCTGTTTATGATCACAAAATTTGGCACGGCGACAATTGGGATGCAACATCGTACGGCAAAGATTTTAATTTTGAAAAACCATTTTTTGAACAATTCAAAGAATTGTACGATCAAGTCCCGCGCATCAACTTTATGAACCAGGCGAGCGAAAATAGCGATTACACCAATTACGCCTACAGAAATAAAAACTGCTATTTGATTTTCGGAAGTCATTACAATGAAGATTGTTTGTATGCCAATTACATCTGGAAAGATACTAACTGCATAGATTGCCTAGAAGTGATACAAAGTGAGCTCGTATATGAAGGCATTTGTTCGGACCATTGCTATCAATGCGCTTATATAGAATATTGTTTTAACTGTAGCGATTGCTATTTTTGTTATGATATGATCGGCTGCAAAAACTGCATGTTTTCAAGCAATCTTCGAAACAAAGAATATTACTGTTTCAACCAGCCTTATTCCAAAGAAGAATATGAAAAACTGGTAAAAAAAATGGATCTAGCAACATATTCGTCCTTACAAAAACTCTACACGGACTATCAGCAAATCCGGGCAAAAGCCATAAAACGCGATATGTTTCAGAAAAACTGCGAAAACTGTTTTGGTCAAGATTTACAAAATTCAAAAAATGTCTATATGGGGTTCAATGCAAAATATGCGCAGGATTGCAACTACATCGACACATCCGCGACACACGTTACCGATTCAATGGATCTGACCTGCGTGGGCTATGACCAATCGGAACTGCTGTACGAATGCATTGGCAATGCAGGAAATGTTCGTGCGATGTGCTGCAACTCATGTTGGCACAGTAGCGAAATCTCTTATTGCGAACAGTGTTTCGACAGCAAAAATCTTTTTGGATGCATAGGTCTAAAACACAAGCAATATTGGGTTTTAAATAAACAATATTCAAAAGAAGAATATGAAAATCTTGTAACAAAAATTATTAAACACATGGGAAGAGAGACTGTGAGCGCACGGCGCGAGCGCGAAACCGAGCAGGGAGAGGACATTGCGGGCCGATCGACTGAGCGAAGCGAGCTTAAAAATAATGAATGGGGCGAATTTTTCCCGCCATCAATGAGTGTTTTTTGTTACAACGAAACCATAGCACAAATTTATGCTCCACTAAAAGAAAAAGAAGCTCTGGAAAAAGGATATAAATGGAAACAAAAAACATCGAAAGAATATCAAAAACAAAAATATATTGTTCCTGATTCTATTCAAGACATATCGGATTCGATCACTAACGAAATATTGGCATGCAACGCGAACACTGGAAACAAGACCATGAATGGCAGTCAAGAGTTATGCGGCAAAAACTACAAAATCGTACCGATGGAATTAAATTTTTATAAAAAAATGAAGATAGCAATCCCCAGAAAATGTCCTGATTGTAGACATCAAGAAAGAGTCTCGTTAAAAACTCCACGCGCACTTTGGGAAAGCAAATGCAGCTATTGCGGAATAAAAATTACCACAAGCTATCCCGAAGGAACTCTCGACACCATCTGTTGCGAAAAATGCTATTTACAAAAAGTGTACTAAGGCCTGTGCACATAAAGTTTTTACGATGGTTGAACAGGAACGTGGTCGGATTCGCGGCGCGAGGAGCGCTTTGAAAAAACTTTAAGCCACCAAATGGAGTTAGAAGATAATTTTTCAGACATTCCTGTCCTAATCAGGCAAAGAATAACGACGGATGGTTGTCGCAAGAGGATCGACAACATGCTTGTAACCTATATAAAGTTTCCCATCGGTCACAGCCATAACCGTATGCTTGGTATCATCGCTCTCAGGAGTATTGTCATTATCAGAAACCTTGATGAAAGTCTGTTCAGCCAAACCATCTTCAATATAAAGCCATGCTTCACCGACATTATTTTGAAAAGCTGCCTCTTGACCTGAAACACGAGTGGCCGGATCATCAAGAGTAAAGCCCCAAATAGCGATATCGTTATAACGAACAAATCCTGTGACATAGACCGGTGCAAGATCTCCAAAAGAATGGGCAATTTCTCGCTCACCCAAATATTGCCAATCTGAATTATACCGGTATTCTAAAAGGCCATTTTGATCAAAATTCGTATTACCATTCTCATCGAATGGCGAAGTCATAATGCGATATTCATCATTATAACGATCCATAACACCAGCAAAAGGAGCATTTTTAGGATTATCAAGAATCAATGGACTGCCATCAGCCTTTTGTACCACAAAGTTCAAAGTATCACGATTAAGACCATAAAGAGCAAATCCATTAGAGAGACGAGCTCGATCAATTTTTACAACCCAAACAAAAACAGTTCCATCCAAAAGAGCCAATCCAGGATCATCCGACTTATAATCAACAAGATTGCGGGAATTATCAAACAGATATTCTTTCTTAAGAAACTGCCAATTCCTGTCATAGCTATAAACAACGGTACGTTTCATATCTTGGCCAGCACTTTTATAACCAGCTTCAAAAGCAAGAATAAAACCTTTGTCATCGCACACAAGCTGATGGTCTGTCATACTCCCATCAGGGCCATCAGTAGGATAAAGGACATAAAGATCCTTGCCAAAAATCGCCGAAGTCGTATCACTCCACTTTCCATCACTGCTGACATCAAAAACTTTCAAAACAATTTCATTTTCTTTGATATCTGGATTGGTGCTGATAATCGGAACACTATGTCTCATCGCAAGATAAGCTTTCTGTCCAGAAAAACAAAATTCCGGGCGTGAAAGATTTTCATTCGTATAATATACGATTTCTTCAGGAAGAATCTGTTCAGAAAGAGAAATATCGACAGGAGCAGGAGGCGGCGGAGGAGGTTCAGGGGTAGTGGGCTTGGAAGGATCATAGACTTTCACGCGTCTTCCTGTAACATCAAATTTTCTAAACAAATTCAAAATAGAGGTAGTTCCATTCGTCGATACAAGCGTAACAACAAAAAATACTCCGAGCAAAATGAGAAACAAAGAAATAAGGATTTTTGTAGTTTTTTTCATGTCATTGTATAAAAATCATATAATAAAAACATGAAATCATATTTACATAAAAATAGCAAAACTACTTGGATCGTAACTGCTCACAAGGAATCAAGGTTATATTAAAGAAAACATTGGGGGAAGTTAGAATGAAAGTGACTTTAACCTC
>CAZTVN010000062.1:0-6304 GCA_964617145.1 uncultured Candidatus Peribacteria bacterium | reverse complement strand
CTTGGTTGCTCGCGTTTGTGTGTCCGGCGTGCGCGAGAAGGACCGCTCGAGGATTATTCAAGAAAAACACAGAATCAACCTCGAAAAACACAGGAAAGCATGGAACGGTTTGTACTCGACGTACGCAAACAGACCGGTTATGGGAAAAGGCGTCTGAAAAAACATCTCAAGGCAAAATACGGTTTCATAATGCAAGAAGATACGGTAGCCAAAATTCTGAAACGAGGAAATGTCAGGAAACAAGTGTACAAACGCTCGGGAAAAGCATCCAAACCACTCTATGACTACGAGAATTTGATTCCTTTTGAGGAAGGACAAGTTGATACGAAGCATATCGAGGATTTTGGAGCACTCGGACCAATGGTATTCAATTTGAGAAGATACTATCTTCCACGTTATCAATGGACATACATCTGTGCAAAAACCAAGATCCGATTTCTGGCCTACAGTCATTCGCTGGAAGGTCAGTATGGCCTTTTATTTCTTTCGCTGGTGACACTCTGTCTCCGTTCGTGCGGCGTTGAAACCGCCCTGCATTTTCAGGGCGACAACGGTAGCGAGTTTTGCGCCGGTAGCAAGGGAAAAGAAGTTTGGCTTAATGAAATGTTGAAAGGATGGAATGCTTCATTTCGCAGTATCCCAACCGGGAAAAAATACCTACAGGGTATTGTTGAGCGCAGTCATCGCACCGATGATGAAGAACTCTATCGTCCTCATCTTGAACACATCAAATCAACAGAAACTTTCTTCAGAAAAACTCAAATGTGGCAGGATACCTATAATGCCCTTCGTCCTTCCTGGGGTATTGGCATGAAGGGAAAAACACCCCTCCAAAAACTCAAACAATCTGCTATCCTTGTCCCAGAACAAATTCTTAACTTCCCAGTCATCATCCTTGACGACCTCCTGCGAGTCCTAAAAACTGGTAACTATCTGTGTAACTACTACCATATTGAACCGCAGAGGGAGAGAAATTTTCGTCCCATATTCAGGATAAAGAAACGGTCTTTTCGATGAAGTGAAATTTTTCTTGCACAAAATACCCCTAGGGGGTATATTGCGATCACAGAATTAAGTGCTTCACATGCTTAAAAACATTAAAAAAAAGGCTATTCACAGACTTAAAATCATCGAGGGACAAGTGCGAGGCCTACAAAAACTCGTAGAAAACGAAGTGTACTGCATGGACATCATTAACCAGTCGCTCGCAGCCAAAGAAGCCCTATCGAGTATTGAAGATTTGATGTTGGAAAATCATCTTTCAACCCACGTTGTCCAACAGATGAAATCGGGAAAAGAGGCGCTTGCGGCAAAAGAAATTCTCGCCGTTTACAAATTATCAAAGAAAAAAAGATAATATTATGGATCTACTTATCGGAGCATCACTGATATCAGCTTTTGTGGCAGGAGTCGCAGCACTCTTCGCCCCCTGCTGCATAACCGTATTACTCCCTTCGTACTTCGCTTCAGTTTTTAGGGAAAAAAGCAAAGTATTTCTGATGACTTTCATCTTCTTCCTTGGAATCGCAACCGTTTTCTTACCTTTGGGCCTTGGTATTGCTGCGCTTGGTCAAGTATTCAGCAAATACCATAATGAGATATTCGCCATAGGAGGTGTGTTTCTGACATTCCTTGGAATAAGCCTCCTTTTAGGAAAACGTTTCTCTCTGCCTTTCCACACAAACACAACATTGAAAAAGCATAATGCCACTTCTGTCTATACTCTGGGCATATTTTCCGGCATCGCAACTACATGCTGCGCGCCTGTATTGGCTGGAGTCCTAGCTCTTTCCGTGCTCCCAGGTTCAATTTTTTGGGGAGGAGTCTACACCCTAAGTTATGTTCTTGGTATGGTTGCACCACTCTTTATAATCGCACTTTTCCTTGATACCGTGAATTTCACGAAAAAATTCATGATTATGAAAAAACCTATCACTTGGGGATTGGCGGGGAAAAAATTCGAACTTACCGTTGCTGATATAATCTCGGGAACAATATTTCTCGCGATGGGGCTTTTTACATTGTATCTTGTGGCAACAAACCAGCTGACCATGTCGACTGATTATCAGATTGATGTGAATATTACGCTTACAAAAATTCTTGATAAGATAAGCGGAATAACTCAATTTGTGCCGGAATACGTATGGGCGATTTTTGCGCTCCTACTTATTTCCGGTATCGTGTCATTATCCTTTTATTTCCTTAAAAAAGAACAATATGACAAAGACTAAGTTTATAGGCATTTCAACAGGAATCGTTGTGGTTACGGTTTTTTTCGCAATCCTCATGGCTTCAGGGGCTAATGACCCCACGTCTCCTCCTCAAATGCCTCAACAAGATTCTCATCATCATGACATGTCGAACAATGGCAATAGCCAAAGCCGAGATGCAGAACTCGATAGTATGGTGGACAAATCCGCTCCCGCATTTTCATTGACGGATCGTGATGGTAAAATTTATTCTTCCGACACTCTACGCGGGAAAAAAGTCGTGCTGTTTTTCAATGAGGGTTTGATGTGTTATCCTGCCTGCTGGAATCAAATAGCCTCATTTCCAAAAGACGAACGTTTCGGTGAAATGAACGCGGAGGTTTTATCAGTGGTCGTCGATCCTAAAGAACAATGGCAAAAAGCGGTAGATAAAATGTCTGAACTTGCGGCCGCAACGGTCGTGTTCGATACAAACGGAACAGTTTCGAAAAAATATGGGACATTAACAACCAAATCTTCTATGCATTATGGAACGCTCCCTGGACATACGTACATCATATTGGACAGTGACGGCATCGTCCGGTATGTTTTTGACGATGTCACGATGGGAATCAACAATGATAAACTTATAGAAAAACTTAAAAATATCAGCTAGGGAAGCTCTGAAAAACGTGGTTTCGTCGCGAAATTTACAAACTTTGGCTACAAATTTTTCACAACTCCTTAAACGTATCTTACCCGATAAGTTTTCGTCATGGTAGACTACATTGATCATTGTAAAGAAAAATTTGTTGTTTTTTTGAATTGACTACGTTATGATATCTATAATACATATACCCCCTATGGGTATTTAGATTTAAGCATACCTTAGCAATATGTTTTATCTATTAACTCTTATTAAACCATGGAAAAATCACATCTTCTAAAAACAGGTTGGACAATCAGCCTTTTCCTCGTGATTCTTTACGTCGTCTGTGTGAGTTGGAGTTATCTGCTTACAGATCCTGCAGTTAAAACTCTTCACCAACAATTTCTCGGAATAACGTTCCCAGGCTTTACATGGCTTACGCCAGGCAGTTTCATTTTCGGTCTCGTTTTAAGCTTTGTCTATGGTTGGGTCGGAGCGATAGTTTTTGTATACCTTCATAAATTCTGCTGCGGCAAAAACGGCAAAAGCGGCGAAAAAAATTGCTGCCGGGACTAAAGAGCAAACGAGGTACAAAAATTTCAACCAAAAAGATGAGAGAAGGTGCTGAAAAATATAATGTTGTAACGAAATGGCAAAATTGCGGTAGTAAGCACGTTTTTCAGAGGACCCCTAGGTTTAAAGTCAGTATCTCTATTATCTTAAAATTTATAAAGAAGTTACTCCCTTTAAAAGGAAACCAACCAGGTACGCAATGGATGCAGCAATTCCTCCGATCGCGGTAGTTTCGAGTCCAGAGATAAACCATTGTTTAGAGGAAAAACGCGATTTTATAGTGCCAACAATGAAAAGAGCGCTTAAAGTGGCGAAAGATGTCAAAATAAAAGTGTTATGAGCGTTTAAACGAAGGAAGGATTTGAAAATATAACCTAGAAGCGGAATCAGTCCAATGATAATAAAAGAAGTAAAAGTAATAATTGATCCCTTCAGAGGTTGAATATTTTCACTCGTCATGTGAAATTCATGTCTCATCATGAGATCAACCCAATGATCAGAATTTGAGGTAATGATATTTGTAGAGCGTTCCAAATCACGACCCTTAAAACCATATTTTTCAAGAATTTCTCGAATTTCTTCTCGTTCGCGCTGAGGTTTTTCTTCGAGATGCTGAAATTCGATTTGACGAATTTTTTCATAAAGATCTTGCGTGGCTTTATCGCTGGAATATTTCCCGACTGCCATGGAAAATCCGTCAGCAAACAAATTGGCAAAGCCAAGAATCAAGAGAACGGAAAGAGAAAGATCAGCACCAGTAACTCCAGCTACAACAGCAAAAGTGGTTACAGCGCCATCGATTCCTCCATAAACAAAATCTGAAATCCAATGATAAGCAGAATTTTTCCCGTCGATATTTGATTTTGGATGGTCATGCATAAAACGGGGTGCATAAAAAAGAGCTATCCTTAAAAAATCATACTATGCTATACTTCCTTTACACAAGTGGTAAGAAAAAATGTCAGATCGAGAAAAAAATACAACAAGCCTCCTTGTAAAAGGGTCTATTGATAGACTCCGAGGTTCATTATTTATCACGGATACAAAAGCTCGGGTGCTTTATGGAAATAGCGCTCTTTCATTAAAAACAGGTTATAGTGTGGCCGAAATGGTTGGGAAAAAACCAAGTGAACTTTGGGGAGGGCATATGGAGAAAAATTATTATGAAAATCTTTGGGAAGCAATAGAAGTGAGACAGCAACCATTTATGGGGCAGATTCGGAACAAACGCAAAGTCGGAGATTTTTATGAAGAAAAAATTTCAATCGCTCCAATCAGAAATAAAGATGGGGAAATCGAATACTTTATTGAACTCAATCCAGAAGTCAAAGATTTCGGATTTGAGCAGGATTTTCAGAAAGCATTTCAAGAGGTAATGTCAAAAAAAACGCTCGAAGGGAGGCGATGTATTGGCTGGATCATGCAATGGCTCTCTCAAGGAAGAGACTTAAGCTCCCCACTTGATGAAATCTCGGAAACAGCAAATGTCGCTGACCTTTTAAGAGAAATATGTATCGAGCCTCTCAAAGCGCAATTTTCTCAAAGAGAAGAAGATAAATTATTGATTTACGAAGCGAAACAATCCCGACAAGCCTTTAAAAAGTTATATGAAAAATACAAAACATCGATATATAACTACTTCCTTCCAAGGTTAAAATATGACTATAGCACAGCGTCCGATCTTACACAGGAGACATTTTTACAAGCGCTGAAATACCTCGATTCTTTTTACCCTTCAAATGCCTCATATTTGACTTACTTAAGCCGAATTGCCCACAATATTCTTATAAATCATTACCGATCACACGTGACACGGTCGCTTGAAAGGAAGGCATTTTCCCCTCAAACCGAAGAAAGTGAATACGAAGCCATCATGGTGCGCGAAAGTCTTGATAAAGCGCTACAAGGACTCACGGTGCTCGAGAAAAAAATTATCATCATGAAATATAAGGATGATCTGTCGGTAAGAGAGATGGCACATTTTTTACAAAAAACAGAAAATGCTATAAAACTGCATCTTACAAGAGCGCGAAAAAAATTAAAAATACTCATAAGCGAACAAAATTTTTGACACCTTTCATGCGGCTGTCGTGTTTATAAATATACCAATCATTTTTTAAACACCTAGCATGCCCATTTATAAAATCCAAAAAAGAAATGGTGTCGTAGTCGATTTCGATGCAAAAAAAATAGAAAATGCGATTGAAAAAGCGGCAAGATCATTGAAATACGACGATCCAATGATTCCGTATACGCTGACCAGAGACGTAACGATCCAACTCGAAGAAGTTTTTGAGGATCAGATACCAAGCGTTGAAGATATTCAGGACATGGTGGAAGAAATTTTGATAAAATACGGTTATGCTGATATCGCGAAAGCTTATATTCTTTATCGAGAAAAACGAAGAGAAGCTCGCGAAAAAAAAGATGTTGTTGTAGATGTGGAAAAAACTCTGACAGAATATCTCGAAAAACGTGATTGGAGGGTAAATGCCAATTCAAATCAAGGATATTCATTGGGCGGCCTTATTTTAAATACAGCAGGAAAAGTTACTGCAAACTATTGGTTATCAAACATTTATCCTTTAGCCGTAGGTGACGCCCATCGAAATGGAGACATTCACATTCACGATCTCGATATGTTCTCGGGATATTGCGCGGGATGGAGTTTACGAGCACTTTTGGAAGAAGGATTTAATGGCGTAAAAGATAAAGTCGAATCGGAGCCGCCGAAACATTTAAGTTCCTCAGTTTCGCAAATGGTGAACTTTCTTGGAACGCTTCAAAATGAATGGGCAGGAGCTCAAGCTTTTTCGAGTTTTGATACGTATCTCGCCCCTTTCGTAAAAAAATATGAACTTGAACTCCGTGAGGAAATAGAAAAAAACGGCAT
>CAZTVN010000061.1:0-7419 GCA_964617145.1 uncultured Candidatus Peribacteria bacterium | reverse complement strand
ACAACATCAACTTTCTGTAATTCATATTTTTTTCGATATTTTTTATGCAAAAGATCAATGTTTTTATGAAGAACATCAAAAACTTTCATAAATTCTTCGATATTGGCGCCATTTCGAGATTGAAAAACCTTTTGTAAATGATGAAGAAGGAGAAGTATTTCATGGAAAAAATTTTTAAGTTCACGCATCTGTGAACGAGACAATGTTCTTCCATCATCATAAAGAGCAGAATAAATCTCAGAAATGCGATAACTCAAATCCCCCATCCGTTCAAGGATATTCACTTGATTAATCATAAGAGGAATTCTTCGAGATTCATTTTTTTGAAGACGAAATTGAGTAATTTCTCCAATATAATCAATAATTTTTTCTTGATGAACGTCAATTTTATCTTCCATCATGCGAACCAACCTCATATCCTTTGACTCACTCATAAGGAAATTTCTGGTACGATTGATACTTTCTACCGTAAGATGAAACATGCTCTCTATAGCATATTGAGCCTGCTCAAGAGCAAATGAAGGATCTTTAAGGGCTTCCTCCTCAAGATATTTTAAGCCGTCCTGCTCTTCAGGTTTTTGAGGTATAAGAAATTGAACGGCACGAGCTAAAACTCCAATAAAGGGTAAGAAAATAAGAACATTCAAAACATTAAAAAATGTATGAGCATTGGCAATTTGCCGAGCAATATCGGATTCAGGAGAAAAATAAAGAACAATCTGCAAAAAATAGGGAAGCAAAAAATAAATATAGGTAACTCCAATAATATTAAAAAGAAAATGAACCAAAGCCGATCGTCTGGCATTGACACTCCCTGAAAGAGCGGCAAGATTGGCGGTTACAGTGGTCCCGATATTTCCGCCAAGTATCAAAGGGACAGCAGCTTCAAAGCCAATAATACCAGCACCGGCAAGGGCTATAGTGATACCGACTGTAGCGGAACTCGATTGTAAAATGATCGTGCCAAAAGCACCTGCTAAAATACCAAGAAAGGGATTTTGGCTAAAATGCACAAAAAAGTCTTTAACGGATTGACTTTGAGCCATGGGGGCTAATGTTTCTTTTAAAAAAGAAAAAACAAAAAAAAGAATACCAATTCCAAAAAAAACAGAACCAAGAGACTTGTACCGTTCGCGTTTCATGAAAAGCATCATAATGGCTCCAATCGCCATCAATGGAAAAGAAAATCGGTCAATTTGAAAAGCAATAATTTGTCCGGTAATGGTTGTACCGATATTCGTGCCAAGCATAACACCAATAGATTCTTGAAGTCCCATAAGGCCTGCATTCACAAAACCAATGGTCATAACGGTAACGACAGAACTGCTTTGAACAATCGTGGTTGCAAATATACCAAAAAATAGCGCGGCGAAACGATTTTGAGTAAATATTTTAAGAAAAAATCGAAGTTTTCTTCCTGCAACATGGATTAAACCATCCGACATAAAATGGATACCTGTTAAAAACATGGCCAATCCACCTAAAGCAGGGAAAATATATGTATACAATATGGACACGACAAAAACATAAAGACTTCATATAATAATAACAAAAAACAGCTCAGAAGTCTACCGATTGAGTTCTAAAAAAAACAACTTAAATCAAGCTTTATAAGAGTAAACCGCACGCCCAACGCGGAGAAATCTAGGATTTTTCTGAAGATTAAGAGAGATAGTCCCCTTTTTCACTTGTCGTTGTTTAAGAACCCCTTCAATAATTTCCTGTTTCGTCATAGGACTTTTATTCTTAAGAAGCATTTCGATAATATCAGAAACCGTTCCTTCATTATAACCCCATTCTCTCAAGGCATACAAACCGCGACCAACAAGAACAAATTGGTCATAACGAATAAGTTCATTATGAACCGCTTGAGTAGTGACAACTTTACGATCAAATCCAATTTGAGCTATTTGGTTAGCGATTTCAATAAAATGCATAGATTTTTTCGCCTTTTTCAAAATAATATAAGCCTTATCACGAATACTTCTTGGATTGACATGTCTCCAAGCAGAAAGACCATAATGGCCATCAACCGATTTAATACGAATATCGAAATCTAATGTCGATTCAATAAAGGCTTTAGTAAAAATACGTTCTTTTTCAGAAAATGCCTGCTCAATATCAAAAAGAAGCTTATCATGCTTGACAATGTCTCCTTTTTTAGTAAGAAGGTCTAAAGCTTTATCAGTGACATCTTGAATATCCTTGATACGCAAATTTTGAAATTTCCAAAAAGATTCAAATGGTTCAAAATTTGTAACACATTCAATTTCACTATCGATTTCAGCAACAAGTTTAATGATATGAATATCAATTTCAGATTGAGAATAAATAATTTTAAGAATTTCATTCACAATCTTAGTCTCAAGCATAACTCCACCATGATCCTGAAGGAGATTCTTCGCAAGGACACTCAAATCATGAAGACGAGTACTTCCAACAGTGCGCCTAAGCTTCGAAAGCGCTATCTTTTCTATTTGACGAATACGTTCACGTGTAACATTAAAATGTTGACCAATTTTTTCAAGAGTCTCTCGTGGCTGATTATTTAAGCTAAATCGTTTGACTACAACTTCTTTCTCCTTATGGGTTAAAACAAGGAAAAGATCCTCAATAATATCACTCAAAGGAAATTGAGAAGCCGTAACAGAATTTTGGCCTTGAGAAGTAGAAGAGAAAACAGATGACTGAGATGAATCCATACTAAAAACGGATAATATTTAGAGGCCAAAATAAGCCTTAAAAACGGTTATTAATCTATTACACTTAGAGGAGAATGTCAAGTTTTTCATTTTTTTAACTTAGTGGGAAGAAAAAACGACCCAAAGTATTCAAAAAAATAGCCTGAATAGTTCCAAGCATCCAAAAAAAAGAAAAAACAGATGTGACAATACCTAAAAGAGCAATAGCGGTCCATGTTCCTCCTGGGCCAAAATGTTGTTCAAAAAAATCAAGACGACCAACAAAATCTTTTATACGAACGCGATACACAAGAATAAAAAAACCAAGGGGAATACCTATAAGGCCAACCAAAAAACGACTAAAAGTCATAAAAAATAAAAATAAAAATCCTCACTATTATAGAAAAATTGACGGAATATGGAAAGGTTTATATACTACATGCGAGAATTTCGTTCCTTAAAAACCCTTTCGGGCGAGTAGCTCAGCTGGTTAGAGCGCAACACTGATAATGTTGAGGTCGGAGGTTCAAGTCCTCCTTCGCCCATACTACATGCGAGAATTTCGTTCCAAAATGGAGTGAGGACGAGTTCCATCGAGCCCTCACGGAATGAAGGATGAATTGCGTAGAAAAATTTTTAATTTTTCAAGCAATTCAAGAAATTCCCTTGTGCGCCTACATGCGAGAATCGCGATCTGAAAGCGTGGATTTCTCCAAAAAATTATGGTATCATTATTTGATACACATAACTTTAATGTTATGAAAAAAAATACAACCTTATCGAAAAAAATATCATTCTGGTATCATATCGACCAGTTCCTTAATGAAGCTTTTTTACAAGAAGAATCTCGAATATATAGAATCGTAAATGATATCATTGTAGTTTTAATATTTTTTTCTATAGGTTCAATTATAATTGCTTCAGTGGAAGAGATATATCTTAAATATCAAACATTTTTTGATGTAAGCGAAAACATTGTTGTAGGCATTTTTACCTTTGAATATTTTGCGAATATTTATGTTGCGCAGCACAAACGATCATACATTTTTGGACCTTGGGGAATAATTGATTTTCTCGCCATCGCTCCATCGTATATAAACATGTTTGATCTACGTGCCATTAAGGTATTACGTGTTTTAAGAATTCTTCGTTTTTTAAGACTTCTGCGCATGCTAAGACTTTTAAAACTCGCAAAACATGCCACCACGCAATACGAGAAACGCAAGGAACGCAAGATCGATACACTCAAAATGGATTTACAAATTTATTTTATCGCTCTTTTTTCTATAGTAGTTATTTCTTCTACACTCATATACTACGCAGAACGAAATGTAGAAGGAACTCTCTTTACTTCCATCCCCAAAGCCATGTGGTGGGCTATAGTAACAATTACAACGGTAGGTTATGGTGATATGTACCCTTTAACCGTGATTGGTCGTATCATTGCATCTATTACGATGCTTTGTGGATTGGCTCTTTTTGGCTTACTTATGAATGTTATGGGAAAATCCATGATGTCGTCACTCTTCGGGGCAGCCGATCTCGAAAGTACGGAAGTGGAAATCGAAAAAAAATCTGAGTAACGGTTTCAATTTAAATTTGTGGTGGGCGATACTGGATTCGAACCAGTGACCTTACGAATGTGAATCGCACGCTCTAACCAACTGAGCTAATCGCCCTTAAAACGGATAAACCAAGTCCGACAAGTAAAAAAATACATTTGAGTAAAAATACTTAAACCCAAACAAAAATTGAAAACAAACTTAAGGAAGGTGCTGAAAAAAATGGAGCTGAGGAGAGTCGAACTCCTGACCTACTGGGTGCAAACCAGTCGCTCTAGCCAACTGAGCTACAGCCCCAAAAAATAAAAAAACACCATGCAAAAAACCGAAAAAAGTGTACTAGAAAACTTTCAACAATGTCAATACATTCCATATTCCTAACGTTTCCTACCTAAAGCACGAAAAAACTGCTCTCGAGTGATACGAAATCTTTTCAGCAAATCGCTCAAAATATGAGAATTAATATCGGTATCACTAATATGATGAGGTAAAGGAAACGCTCTACCATCATCATCATTATATACAAAATGACGACCTTTTCTTGGTTTACCTAAAAGACTATCAAGAACCCTATAAACTTGCCTAGGATGAAGACTCCTTAAATCAGAAGCTGTACAAAAAGCACCTACTGGCTGAACTAAAGGATCCCCGTCGGAATCCAAAAGATCAGAAGCGCAATGGGCAGTATCGCTTGCAGCCTGACCATCGCGAACATGACCATTATCACCTTGAGAAGACAATTCAGGAAATATTTCAGCAACTTCTAATGCCTCTCTCAATGCTAATGTAGGATCCTCAAGATCTCCAGTTGAATCAACAAGATCTTCAGTTGAACCAACAACATCTCCCGAACCACCATCGAGACCAGAATGCTCAGGGAAAAAATGATCAGTCATAGAACGTGTCGCTTCTTCTTCCAAATATCTTAAAAGATGTCGATATACAAGAGTTTTCAAAACTGGATAAAAGCCATCATATTCAGAAGAAGCCACAAGACAAGACTCAGGAAGAGGAATATTGGTGCCAACAAAACAAAGCTCACCGGTATGCCTATCAAGATACAGTTCAATGCTTCCATCCGACCCATAATGTTTAAGAAACTGAGAACCATTCGAACGAGTAACAAGTTCTGGATCAGTAAAAGGAAGAGCTGGATCCAAACCAATTCTCGCAATAGCGATGCTTTGAGCACGCCTCATAAAGTCAGGAAAATAACGATCTCCATAAGTGACAATGGGAGGCTTTTCTGGAACAAAATTTCCACTACTATCTCTAGGGAAGCGCCCGACTCTTTTTTCCAAAGAAAGTCTTACGATCTCTCCAAATTGTTTTTGAAGAGTAGCATCATCAGAAAGTGGCTCTGCCGCAGAGAGAAAAAAATCTTTCGCATGAGGAAATTTTACAAGCTGTGAATCAACATATCCAATACTATGAAGAGCCAAAAATCCTGGGAAATGGGAACCTAACTCTTCATGAAAATGTTCCAACCTTTCTACAACTTCACGAAAAACAAGCGCTCCAGATGAATTTTCATCATAATGCTGCTCAATACGCAAAGTCAAAAGTTGAACAATATCAATAGCAAAATTATTAAGAAGAATCGTGCGATAAGCACTCGTGGGATCAGGAATCTTTAAATGATCAAGAAATGTATTAATCATACTATAGAGCCTTACTATAAAATTATTCTCTTCTTTCATTTGAGGTTTTTGAACAATCAAAAATTGACGAGTTTCTAAATCATATTTTCTATCACCTGTATCAACCCAAGCAGTACTGCGTTCAATATAACGAGGTATTTTAGGAAAAAGTGCTGCAACAATATCTCTCGCAATTTGAAGTAAGCGAAGACGTAAAGATCCATGTGAAGAAGCAGAAAGATATTGAGTGAAGGCTTCATGAGAAAGGCCATCACACATCCAAACACGATCGAGTTCGCAAACAGATGGATCTTTCAAAACTTCAACTATTGCATCAAGAGATCTTTTACCAAAAAGACTATAGTAGCTTTTATCGAAAGGTCTTGATGAAGAAAGAGTAGCATCAGCACGGTCAATCAGGCTTTCAGCCTCATCTCTTGAAATAGAAGGAAGTGTCGGATCAGGATGATTTTCTTCAGGGTGATTCCCTTCAGGATCATCCCCTAGACTCGAATCATCTTCACCGTGAATAGATTCTGCCAAAACTCTAGGATCCTCCATAAAGATAAAATAAGTACATTGTGTAAATACAAATAACAATGCACTTTGTCAAGAGACAAAAAAATTATCCCTTTCATAAGGAACTCATTGTCTGACATCCAGGAATGTAATGGAGAAATCGCTTTCTTAAGGTCACTTTTTGTCATTAAAGATAAAAAGTGGTCGAACTCGATAAACTCTTAAATAGTTAAGAGTCCATCGTGAATCTCCTTGTAAGGAGGTGATCCATCCGCAGGTTCTCCTACGGATACCTTGTTACGACTTAGTGCCAATCAGAGGTTTCACCTTAGGACCACGCCATTGTTGGCTAAAGGTACTTCGGGTGCCCCCTCCTTTCATCACTTGACGGGCGGTGAGTACAAGACCCAGGAACATATTCACCGCGCCATGGCTGATACGCGGTTACTAGCGATTCCAGCTTCATGAGGGCGAGTTGCAGCCCTCAATCCGAACTTTGACCAGTTTTAAGGGATTGGCTCCACCTTACGGCTTGGCTACCCGTTGTTCTGGCCATTGTAGCACGTGTGTCGCCCTGGACATAAGGGTCATGCTGATTTGACGTCATCCCTACCTTCCTCCCCGTTGTGCGGGGCAGTCTCCTATGAAAAATACAACATAGGACAAGGGTTGCGCTCGTTTACGGACTTAACCGAACACCTCAAGGCACGAGCTGACGACAACCATGCAACACCTGTCATCGAGTTCCTTACGGCACTCCCCTGTTTCCAAGGGATTCTCGAGATGTCAAGCCCAGGTAAGGTTCCTCGCTTATTGTCGAATTGAACCACATGCTCCACCGCTTGTGTGGGTCCCCGTCTATTCCTTTGAGTTTTAACCTTGCGGCCGTACTTCCCAGGCGGGATACTTATCGCGTTAGCTTAGGCACTGGCCACGTTCGACGTAAGCCAACACCGAGTATCCATCGTTTAGGGCGTGGACTACCGGGGTATCTAATCCCGTTCGCTCCCCACGCTT
>CAZTVN010000060.1:0-7444 GCA_964617145.1 uncultured Candidatus Peribacteria bacterium | reverse complement strand
ACAATTGGGAGAGAACTTTAATAAGTTATGAACTTCTCGTCCATGGAAAAGGAAGAGGAGAAAAAGACCCTTTAAAAGCGATTGAAAATGCTTATCAGTTAGGAGATCGGACAGACTACTACTTGCGTCCAATAACGCTTGACCCAAGCCTTACGATACAAAACAACGATTCTATTATTTTTTTCAACTATCGCACTGATCGAGCAAGGCAATTGACCTATTGTTTTACGCAAGAACACAAAATTCCGATAAAAACAAAAAAATTAAAACTCCAATTCACTTGCATGGGACCCTACAGTAAAAAAGCGGATATCGCTTTTAATATGAACGAAATCAAGAACAATCTTGGAAGCGTCATTGATAAAGAAGGATTGCGTCAACTTCGAATCGCTGAAACAGAAAAATACGCCCATGTCACATTTTTTTTCAATAGCCAAAGAATAAAACCCTATAATGCGGAAAAAAGGATCCTCATCGATTCACCCAAAGTGCCATCCTACAACCTAAAACCAGAAATGAGTGCTCCAGAAATCACAAAAAAAATGCTCAAAGAATTACAAACAAATCAATTCGATCTGATTGTTCTCAATTTCGCCAATACCGATCTTGTCGCACATTCAGGAAGCATTGAAGCCACCATTCGATGTTGTGAGATCATAGACGATTGTTTAAAACAAATCATACCACGAGCGTTAAAAAAAAATTATCATTGCATTGTCACATCTGACCACGGAAATGCCGAAAAAATGCTGTATGATGATGGCACGATATGCCCGGCTCATTCCTGTAATCCCGTACCATTTACACTCGTTTCAAAAAATTATCAAAAAAATAGACTCAAAAAAAACGGTGGATTAAAAGATATTGCCGTAACGATACTCAATATTATGGATATACAAAAACCTAAAGAAATGAAAGGAGAAAGCCTCATAACAAAAAAAACATGAAAGCAGTTATTTTAGCTGGAGGGTCAGGCACGCGCCTGTGGCCACTTTCAAAAAAAGAAAAACCAAAACAATTTCAACCTATTGTTTCCTCGCGCTCACTGTTTCAGGAAGCCATCGATCGTCTCGATTTTCTCAATCCTAAAGACATTTATATAGCTCTCAATAAAGAGCATTATTTCGAGGTAAAAAAACAAGCGAAAGATATACCGGAAAAAAATCTCATCATTGAACCCGATTTAAGAGATACGGCAAGCTGTATTGGACTTGCTGCCGTTTACATCGGGAAAAAACACAAAAATGAAGTTATGAGCATAATTTATGCCGATCATTTAGTAAAAAATACGAACGAATTTAGAGAAAAATTAAAAATTGCTGAATATCTAGCCAAAAAAGAACACACTATAAACATAATTGAAGTAAAAGCGAATTATCCAAACCCTCATCTTGGCTATGTAAAAATTGGAAAACTTCTGAAAGAAATAAAAGGACATGAAATATATTCCTTAGAAAAATTTATTGAAAAACCAGAGAAAAAAATAGCTGAAAAATTCCTCACTTCTTACAAATATCTCTGGAATACAGGATATTTTGTCTGGCGTATTCAAGATATTCTCAAAGAATATCAAAAACATTTACCAAAAACATATGAAAAACTCATAAAAATTCAAAAATCCATTGGCACAGAAAAAGAAGAAACAGATATCGCGAAATACTATCCGCAACTTGAAAAAATCTCTATCGATTACGGAATCATGGAAAAAATTGACAGGAATAAAGTACGAATTATTCCATCCGACTTGGGCTGGAGTGATATCGGCAATTTCGAAGCGCTATTTAATGAATTAGTCAAAGGAAAAAAAGACAATCTCTGTAAAGGAAAGAGCCTTTCACTCGATACCCAAAGCAGCGTCATCTATAACTTTGAAGATAAACTTATAGCGACACTCGGCTTAAAAGACTTTATCATAGTAAACACGAGTGATTCATTGCTCATATATCCAAAAGAAAAAGGGGGTGACCTAAAAAAATTACTTGAAAAAATAGGGAAAAAATATCAAAATCTCATGTAAAAAATCTTCCAAACAGAAAAAATTTTATTTATAATAAAAAAGATTTTATTTCTTCAACCATAAATGTATGAAAACATTACTCTATAAATCGAGGAATTATTTCATGTTTTTCACCCTAATGACAGCGGTTCTTGCAATACTTCTTTTTCTCGCTGCAGAACAATCTCAAGCGACCGATATTATACAAAAACCCGTATTAAATTTCGGCATCTGGCAAGAATCTTCCGCAGCTATTTACCCTCGAGATGAATCTCTCTCTGTCGGCATAGGAACAAGCACTCCTCGTGGGAAGCTTGATGTATACGGAGATATCAGTATCGAAGGACAAGTCGCATTGCAATCAAGTTCAGACTGGCTCTTTATAAATCCAAATAATGAATTTTCTCAAGGAGTCCACACGGGAACAAAAATGCTCAAACATGATGGAACTTTTCAAGTCAGTGACAACCTCATATTTGCGGACTCCGTAAATGAAAGAGTTGGGATAGGAACACTGTCTCCACAAAAAACATTAGAAGTAAATGGAGATGCAGCCATAAGTCAAACACTGGAAGCAGGTGGAATCGATCTCAAAGGCGATCTTATTTTTTCCGGAACACAAACACAAAGTATCAAAACTTTAGGACCTCTTTGCATTGGAAATTGTTAACCAAAGCAACTCATGAAACCTTTTTATAAAAAATACGGTAAATATTTCGTATTCTCCATAATAATTTTCTCTATTCTCGGAATATTTTCACAATCTTTCGGTGAAAACCTTCCTTTAGTACGTGCTTACGGGATAACAGAATCCAAAACATATCAAGATCTTCTTTCTCAAGTAAAAAACAATCAAAGAATACGAATCATCCTTGGTTTAAAAAAAGACCTCATTCGGCCGAAACCACTCAATGAAGAATATCTTAAAGAAATAAAAAAGAGACAAAAAAGTATCTTAAATTTCGCAAAAACCGATCAAATAAAACATATAAAAAGTTTTACCTATACACCCTATATGGTCCTAGAGGTAAATGAACAAGGGCTTGTAGCTTTAACAAAATCACCTTGGGTATCAAATATTGAGGAAGATAAAGAATCAAATCCAACGCTTTTGGAAAGCATTCCGCTTATTGGCGCAGACGATGCTTGGGAGTTAGGATACACTGGGGAAGGTCTAGTAGTAGGAGTCTTAGATACAGGAATAGATAAATACCATTCATTTTTAAGTGGTAAAGTGCTTCATGAAATATGTTTTTCAACTTCCGATACACAAAACAATAGATATTCATTATGTCCTGGTGGCGGATCGTACGAAGAAGGTCCTGAAACAGCCCTTCCATGCACAATAAACAGTAATGAATGCCGACACGGGACATTGGTAGCAGGGGTAGCTGCGGGGAAAGGAACTACGATGTCAGGAGTGGCTTTAGATGCGTCTTTGATATCGGTACAAGTTTATAGAGAAAAAAGAAATGCGAATGATCCGCAGTGTGGACAGGAAGGAAAGCCCGCATGTGAATGTTCAAAGAGTTCAACAAGTTGCCCGGTCTCACTTTCATCGGATCAGATAAGTGCACTGGAGCGCCTTTATGAACTAAAAAACGACTTTCAAATAGCCTCTATTAATATGAGTTTTGGTGGTGGAAGTTATACCGATCCATGTGACACAGATAGCCGCGCTGATATGATTGGAGTTCTCAAAGAAAGCAATATCGCAACAGTGATAGCATCGGGAAATAATGGATATACCAATGCCACTCAAGCGCCGGCATGTATTACCGATGCTATAAGCGTAGGATATACCGACGATCTGGACAAAATTAACACATTATCAAATAGCGCTTATTTTCTCGATCTGCTTGCTCCCGGGACAAATATCTACACTTCCGCACCAGGAGAAACCTATATAAATGCAAGTGGAACATCTCTGTCCGCTCCACATGTAGCAGGAGCTATTGCTCTCTTAAAAGAAGCGCTACCCTATGGAACGATCAATGATTATGTAAAAATTTTAAAAATGACGGGCAAATCAATACTGGATGAAAGAAACGGTCTCACCTTTCCAAGAATCGATCTTGAAAAAGGCACTCTTTTGGAATGCCCACAACTTTCATCAGATTGGCAAATTCAAACACCTTGCAGCATCAAAAGCGATACCGTTATCCCGGGAAATCTAACGATAAAACCAGAAGCAGCTCTTTTTATAGAAAAAAATGTGAGCGTCGATATAGATCTTGAAAATTTCTTTCTCCTGATAGAACAGGGAGGGAAAATTTTCCTAGACGAAGGAGCAAAAATCTTCTAAGATCTTGGGGAAGTGAAAAAAATCTTTCTGCAAAAAATTGAAAAAAAACCAAAACCATGGGGCGAAGAAATCTGGTTTGCACATACGCCTTTTTATGCTGGAAAAATTCTAAAAATTAAAAAAGGGCATCGCTATTCTCTGCAATATCACGAAAAAAAACAAGAAACCCAATATATTCTTGAAGGAAAGGTAAAATTTACGCATGGAAAAACATTAAAAAAACTAAAAGAAGAAATTTTGCATTCTGGACAAAAGATCGATATTATACCAAGGACTATACACCGGGCCGAAGCTCTGACTCACTGCGTGATCTTTGAAGTTTCATCTCCTGAGCTTGATGATGTGGTGAAAATCATGGATGACTATGGAAGATCAGGAAAAGGGAATAATGAGAAATTAGACAAAAAACTCTCAAAATCATAAAAAATATTTAAACTTCTTTAATTGAGAAACTTATGGGAAAATACTTCTCTCCTAAAATCATTATCATCATTGTATCGGCCATTTTGCTCGGTTTTTTTGATCTTTCAGACAATATTCAAAAAACCATTTTCCCTCAAACTTCTGAAACGATAAGCAAATACAAGGTTCATCTCGGCCTTGATCTTCAGGGAGGAACACAACTGGATTACAAAATTGATCTGCGTAAAGTTCCAGAAAAAGACAGAGATACAATCGAAGAAGGCGTAAAAGAAGTTATCAACAAAAGAGTAAACAGTTTGGGAGTTTCAGAACCAAATATTTACAGCTCGAAGATTGGTGATGAAAGCCATATCATTGTCGAACTTGCGGGCATTAAAGACATCGAAAAAGCAAAAGAAACCGTTGGGAAAATAATACAACTCGAATTTAAAGAAGAAAAAGCTGAACCCGATCCGCAGGAAAAAGAAAAAATATTGGCTTTAGGTAGCGCAGCACTGGGAAAATTACTAAGCCAAGAAAATGCAGATTTTTCGACAATAGGGAAAGAAGAAGAACAAGCAAATCTAGGAAAAGTACAATTCACTGAACCCGAGGAATACAAATTTCAAGATCAACTTCAGGGAGAGATCGCGCAAAAAGCTTTTGAAGAAGGAAGGAATCTGGGAGAAATTATTCCAGAATTGATCGAAATAAAAAAAGAAGACAACGAATATACCGTAAATGAAACAGGACAATTAGCTTTACAACAAGGATATGCTATCTATAAATTGATCGACAAAATCGAAGAAGAACGAAAAATTGAACACGAAAAAGAAGTAAAAGCGAGTCACATTCTTATAGCCTATCAAGGAGCTGAACGTGCAGATGAAACTATCACGCGTACCGAAGAGGAAGCAAAAACAAGAGCGGAAGAAGTGTTGAAAAAAGTGCAAGAAGAAGGAGATTTTGCTGCATTGGCAAAGGAATATTCTGATGATTCAGGATCAAAAGAAAAAGGAGGTGATTTGGGATTTTTCAAACAAGCTGCCATGGTGAAAGAATTTTCAGATAAAGCATTCAGTCTGGAAAAAGGTGCTATTTCTGATCTCGTAAAATCTTCATTTGGTTACCACATCATTCAAGTAAATGATATTAAAGAAGCAATCTCTGAAACAAAAATTGAACCAAAGGTAAAACTTTCACGTATTTTTTATTCAAGCACCCCGGATCCGTGGAAAGACACGGGACTTACCGGTGAACACTTTCAAAGAGCTGATGTACAATTCGATAATCTTTATAACCCCTATGTCACGATTAAATTCAATGATGAAGGAGCAAAACTTTTTGAACAAATAACCGAAAGAAATACTGGAAAACGAGTAGCCATATTCGTGGGAGGCGAACTCATTTCAGCGCCAACGGTAAACGAAAAAATTTCTGGAGGCTCGGCACAAATCAGCGGAACTTTTACTCTAGATGAAGCGACTAAACTCGCAAGAGACTTAAATACCGGCGCCATTCCTGCTCCCATTACTTTAAGTGGCCAATATACCATCGGGGCAAGTCTTGGACAGGAAGCCTTAAGTCAAAGTCTCAAAGCTGGTCTTATCGGATTCATCATATTGTGTATTTTTATGATTGCTGTCTATCGATTACCCGGCCTTCTTGCATCACTCGCCCTCATTATTTACTCAGCTATTTTACTCTTTCTCATTAAAGTAGCATTACCACTCTACATTTCAGTCCTTATCGCTGCGGTCATTTTTATTGTCATATTAATGAAAATCTTGAAAAGCGATGAATCGGGCTGGGAAAAAAGTATAGCCTTTATTCTCGATTGTTTCATTCTATTTTTTGTAACATTTTTGCTTTCAACCCCGATAGTTTTGACCCTTGCGGGCATAGCCGGAGTGATACTCTCTATCGGTATGGCGGTCGATGCGAATGTACTTATTTTCGAGAGATTAAAAGAAGAATTAAAAGAAGAGAGACCATTAAATTCTGCGATCGACATTGGATTTAATCGAGCATGGAGCTCAATACGAGATTCAAATTTTTCATCCCTCATTACCTGCGGCATCCTCTTTTACTTCGGAAGTTCGATCATCCAAGGGTTCGCTTTAAACCTTGCTATGGGTATCCTTGTCTCGATGTTCACAGCCATAACGATAACAAAAACATTCCTCAAAGTAGTTCTAACCTCATCTTTAGCAAAAAATTTATGGCTTTTTGGATTCAAAAAAGAGAAAAAAATTACACACTTCGATTTTATGAAAAGATCGAAAACATGGTTCTCATTCTCTGGCGCAATGATAGGAATAAGCATAATTTCAATGATCGCATTTGGGTTAAAACTCGGGCTCGATTTCACAGGTGGGACATTAATGGAATTCAAATTTGAAAACCAAAATATCGAAGCGCAGGCTCTCAGAGACGCTATAAAAACATCTTCTTTAGATATAGCAACCTCTTCGGTGATTGTGCCAACCGATCAAAAAACCTTTCTTGTACGGACAAAACACATTGATAATGAAATTCACGACTCGATCATTAAATCTTTGCAAGAAAAATTCGGAACATTTGAAGAACCTCGATTTACTACCATAGGTCCAACCATAGGAAAAACACTTCAAAAACGTGCAATATATGCCTTAAGTTTAGCTCTCATAATGATCATTCTGTATATACCTCCCGGCCTCGCTCCGGGCGCCCATCGTCTTCCACCACCGGCCGATGGTGGC
>CAZTVN010000059.1:0-7652 GCA_964617145.1 uncultured Candidatus Peribacteria bacterium | reverse complement strand
TTTTTCAACTCATTATGGAAAATTTTCTCCCCAATGTATTGCTTAATATAACCGGCATTATTAAGTGGCAGGGAAATTTTTTTCCTCAAAGGTTCCGCATTGACCGTACAAAAGTCTCACTTCTTCTGATTTTGCGATATAATCCGCAAAATCATATAGTCGTTCGACTTGTACGGTAACCCAATGATTCACCATTCGTTAAAAAATTTCCCTGCCACTTAATAATATGCTAAAAAATCAATGAAACCACCTTAATGTACTCCTTCAGAATTACGCCTTTTTTCATGCCAAAAAAGAAAAAACGCGATAATAATCAAAAATCCTATAAGAACAAAAAGAGCCACGATTTTCTCAAATGTCTCAAGGAAAAGGGCAATAGCGCCAAAAGAAGCACTAATAAGATAAATACAAAGAAGCGCTTGTCGTTCAGTGAGACCCGCCCGAATCAAGCGATGATGAAGATGTTTGAGATCACCTTTAAAAGGTGATTTCCTATAATACAACCGCCGTAAAACAACCCAAAAAGCATCAAGGATAGGAAATCCAAGAACAAGAAAGGCCGTAGCGATTTTGCCACCAGCAAATATTCCCATTGTAGCTAGCATAAAGCCCAAAAACATGCTGCCTGTATCCCCCATCAAAATTTTCGCTGGCGCAAATTCAAAAAGCATAAAAGTCAAAGAAGCTATAGCCATGATAAGGGACAAAACAGCAAAAGCCGATTGATCGATCGTATGATATGCCGGACGAATACTCAAAACAAAAAGTATAAAAAATCCTATGCCGGAAACCCCACTGGCAAGCCCATTAAGACCGTCAAGAAAATTAACGGTATTCATAATCAAAATAACCCAAAAAATAGTAAAACCGATGCCAAGCACGGTTGAAAGCTGAAAAACGCCATCAAAAGGATTACGAATTTCTGATATATGAACACCAAAAAAGAAAAGAATTAAAGCCGCAAATATTTGAACATAAAGTCGAATGAAAGGAGAAATTTCAAAATAATCATCAAGAAAACTCACACCAACAATGAAAGTCGCCGCAATAATCACTCCAAGAAGACGAAGATCAAATGAAAGAAAAATGGCAGTCGCAATTAAAAAAACAAGATAGATAACAAGACCTCCAAAATACGGTATGGATGGACGGGCTAATCCATATTTTTTCGGTTTATCCAAAAGCCCGATTCTTGGGAAAAACCGAAGCGCAAAAAAGGTCAACAAAAAAGTTAGTACAAAAACAAAAAGAGCAATAAAAAAATAGTAGAAAGGCATAAATCTATGGGAACCTCTGAAAAACTATTAAAAAGGATAATGGAAAGCACAAAAAAAAGACAGTCTTTATACGTTTTTGAGATTTCGCTACCATAAAAAATTTGGTATAATAAAAAGAATACCCAAAAAATATAAAAACAAAAATGAAACAGTTCGTTTATCAATTTTCAAAAGAAGAAGTTCTCAAGCAATATAAAACGACTTTCGAAGGGATTGATCAAAATGAAGCAAATTTAAGACAAAAATTTTACGGGAAAAATAGCTTACAAGTGAAAAAGAAAAATACAATACTGATTCACTTTTTAAGCCAGTTCACCGATCCGATGGTGATTATTTTGGCGATTTCAGGTATTATAGCGCTTTTCTTGGACAGTATTCGAGATGCCACGGTACTTTTTATTATTGTGACCATTAATATCATCATTGGTTTTATCCAAGAATACAAAGCGGAAAAAGTCCTCACATCTCTAAAATTATTGGTAAAAGCAAAAGCCAAGGTCATACGATCTGGCCACCTCATGGAAATAAATGCAGAAAACATCGTTGAAGGAGATATTGCCGTCTTGGAAGAAGGCGATCGCATTCCTGCTGATATACGACTCATTGAAGAAAATAATCTCAAAACAAATGATTTTTCACTGACAGGAGAATCAAATCCTGTGAAAAAATTTACCCATACTATCGATCATGAAGTATTACTTGGAGACAGGAACAATCTTATTTTTATGGGAACAACCGTAGCAACGGGAAATGCCAAAGGAGTAGTGATCGCAACAGGAATGAAAACAGAAATCGGACGAATCGCTCATTTAAGTCAAGGGACGCAGTCAGATAGTTCTCCTCTACAAAAACAGCTCAATAACGTGGCAAAAAAACTCACGATCGTTGCAGGGGTTATCGGCCTAATGATCTTTGTAGGAGGAACATTGCAAGAATTATCGTTAAAAGATTCTCTCATTTTTGCGCTCACCATAGCCGCTTCCATTGTTCCCCAAGCCCTGCCGACACAAATCGCCGTAGCACTCTCCTTAAGTGCTGGAAGATTGGCCAAAAAGAAAGCCATTATCAAAAAACTTTCTGCTGTCGAAACTCTCGGCTCAACGCATTTGATCTGTACGGATAAAACCGGCACCCTCACAAAAAACGAAATGACGGTTCAAGAAATAATATTCGCAAATAAAAATTATTCCGTGACAGGAATTGGTTACGAACCAAAAGGACAAATCCTCGATGAAAAAAGAAAAGAACTCACCACTGAAGAAAAAGAGCGCTTAAAAGAAGTTTTTCTTACAGGAATTCTGGCTTCAAACGCGGAAATATCAGCACCTGACAAGGAACATTTAAGTTGGCACGCTATAGGAGATCCAACCGAAGCAGCGCTTATAACTTTTTCGGAAAAAGCAGGATTTCATCAAAAAGAACTGAATCAAAAAGATCAAGAATTAAGAGAATTCAGTTTCGATGCGGGAAGAAAAATGATGAGTTCTATAAGAGATATGGGTGATGGAAAGATAAGAGCTTACATAAAAGGTGCTCCACTCATCATCTTAGATCGCTGCAGCCATTTTCTTGATGAAAATTCAGTAAAACCACTGACAGAAGAATATAAAAAATTTCTCGTTTCCGAAGATGAGCGGTATGCAAAAAAAACTTATCGTATTTTGGCCTACGCATATCACGATTTGAATAATTTCGATGAAAATATGACAATGGCAGAGGTTGAACGGGATCTCACTTTTGTGGCTATGGTAGCCATGATTGACCCTCCGCGTGAAGAGGTAAAAGAAGCTATCGAAATGGCCAAAATAGCATTTATTCGGGTAATCATTATTACAGGAGATTACGCTCTCACGGCAAAAGCTATAGCCGAAAAAATCGGGTTAGGAGATGAAAAAAATATTACGGTTATAACTAATGAGGAACTTTCAAAAATGTCAGATTTCGCACTGTTGCACAGCCTTATTAAGGATAACATCATTTTTTCTCGCACGACTCCTGAAGATAAGCTCCGCATCGTTGATCTTTTAAAAAAAGCAGGAGAAATCGTGGCCGTAACAGGAGACGGCATAAATGATTCACCAGCTCTTAAACGAGCCGATATCGGTGTCGCCATGGGAAAAACGGGAACCGATGTAGCGCAAGAGTCATCAGAAATTATTTTAATGGATGATAGTTTTGGAACTCTGGTCGATGCCATTCGCGAAGGCAGGATCATTTACGCTAACCTAAAAAAAACGATTATTGGAACACTTATAGCCTGTATGGGTGAACTCACAATCGTTCTTTTAAGTATGTTCTTTGGATTCTATTTTGACATGCCGCTTGGGATTCTTGCCATTCAAATTCTCGCTATCGATATGGGGGGAGAATTTTTTCCCTTAACGGCCCTCACTTTCGATCCAGGAGAACACGATATCATGAAAGAACCTCCGCGAAGTCCAAGCGATTATATCCTCAATAAAAAACGACTCATCGATATCGCTTGGACTTCGGCTCTTATGGGAGCTTTGGCTTATATAAATTTTTTCCTATTCGCCACTCGTGAAGGTTTTAGCTGGAGAGGATTTAATGATCTTCATTCAGAATTATATTTCCGAGCATTAACATTAAGTTACATCACCATTGTTCTTATTCAATTGGCGAGCATCTTAAGTCTCCGAACAAAAAAAGGAGTGATATCAAAATACTTTTTTTCAAACAAACGTCTTTTAGCAAGTTACATCATTTCAATTATTTTAATTTTAAATGTCTCGTACAATCCTTATGTATCAAAATTTTTGCAAACTGGTCCACTAAAACTCAGTGACTGGCTCTTCGCTCTCGCGGCTACTGCTGTATTTCTTATTATCCGCGAAGGTTACAAAATTTCTTGCTCCAAAACATCACGAACAACTTTACGATCATCATAAGGAATCTTCCCCTCTTTCAGCCAAATAATCTGTTCACAGCCCTTTCCTGTAATCAAAACCGTATCCCCTTTTTCAGCAATGTGTAGAGCAAGACGTATCGCTTCTTTTCGATCAATAACTTTCCAAAAATTTTCTCCTTCCCTTCGATCAATCCCTTTCGAAATCTGCTCTATAATTTCATATTCATCTTCATCGTAAGGATCATCATCCGTTACCATAATGATATCGGCATATTTATGAGCAACGGCTCCCATTTTGGGTCGTTTCAATTTATCTCTCCCTCCACCGGTACAGCCAAAGACAAGAATAAGCCTGCCTAAAGTCAATTCTTTAAAAACTTTCAAAACCGCTTCAAGCGATTCCGTGGTATGGGCATAATCAACAATAATCGAAAAATTTTGACCCATATCGATACCTTCTAATCGCCCAGGAAATCCTTTAGCGCTTTCAAGCGCCTTTTTAATAAGAGAAAGTTTTACCCCGCAGGCAAGAGCTATGCTCGAAGCGCATAAAGCATTATAAATATTAAACTTTCCCGGAATTTTAAAAATAATATCAACGGTATCATTGGGAATTTTTAAAGTAAATCGAGACTCATGAGCTTTAAGTTCGATATTATCGGCGTAATAGGAAGCCTTTTTATTCAAACCATAAGTAATTTTTTTGTCGGCAACAAATTGATCAAAATACTCAAATTCAGGAATATCACGATTGAAAATAGCGACTTTTGAAACACCAGGTTTACGATCAGAAGACCGAAGAAGAGAAAAAAGCTTGCCTTTCGCTTCAATATAATTCTGAAAACTCCCATGGTATTCAAGGTGATCACGCATAATATTGGTAAGGACAGCGATATCGACATTAATCCCAAACAATCTCGATTGAATCATGGCATGAGAAGTCGTCTCAATAATGGCATACTGACAACCACTTTTGACCATTTGTCTCAAAAGCTTTTGTAACATAAAAGGAGAAGCCGTGGTCTGCTTGGTGATATTCGCCCATTTTTTTTTACCCACTTGAAAAAAAATACTCGAACTTAAACCAACTTTTTTATGATCGACGTCAAAAATATGGGCAAGAAGATTGCATGTTGTGGTCTTTCCATTGGTACCTGTAATGGCAATGACGGTAAGTTTATTGGCGGGGAATCTATAAATGCTGGCCGCACAAATCGCAAGAATTTTGTGATAAAAAAGTCGAAATGGATGAGTATCGGGAATAATGCTCCGAAGATATTTTAACACTTTGAAAAGGAGAAAATAAAAGTAAAGAAACTCTTAAACCCCACTTTAAATAGGGGAAACTAAAAAAGCAATAATAAGGCATGTTCTTAAATTCCTCACAAAAATATTTTTCCTTCACACCTTTTATTTTTTGACAAAACAAGACCACATTTCCCATAGACCAGCAAGCCAAAATTCTTCGCATAAACATACAATTAGAAGATCATATACGCAAACACTTCGCATAAGCAGTAGTTGTGTGAAATAGCCAGAAATTTCTTTTTTCTTTTTTAAGTTTTTTTGGTAATTTATTCTAGGCCGAACATAGGGTCATGATACACTCTAAATTTTTAATCAAAATACTATGAAAAAACTAGTGACAATAGGTTCATTGCTTGGAGTAATCTTGCTGGCTGGATGTGGTCAACAGCCCATAATTAGTCAACCGCCAGTAATTCAGTCTAGCAATACCACTACAATAGCTGTGGATTGGAAAACGTATCAAAATGAGCAGTATGGATTTGAGTTTAATTACCCAAGTTCGTGGCATCCTGGCTTAGAAGCTTGTGTTACATATCAAAAAGATTGCGATGGAGTTTTATATAAAATAGGAATTGAAAATGACAATGATTTAGGAATACTGTTAAGTGGAGTGCAGGTCATCATTATTCCTACTGTCGATATACAAGCAGCAAGTAGTTTTATAAAAAACAAGATATTTGATGGTAAATGGTTTAGCTTTCAAGGAGACGATGGCAGTGCGCAGAAATACTTATTTAGCGGAGATGCAGAGTTTGAATTTACTGTCAAATTTATATCACACGCCAGTAAAACCTATATAATTAGTCCCACCTTTGATGCTTATGATACTAAATTAGACAATTCAACATACAATCAAATCCTTTCCACTTTTAAATTTATTGAATAAATTGCCAAAGAAAAATAATAAGGAATAGAAATTTCTGGCTACATCACACAACAGCGCATAAACGGCTCGGCTGAGGCCTCGCGCAAGTTGTGCAGATGTGGCCTTCGGCATATTATACATCTGCACAACTTCGCTTATGCGCGGAACGTTAGCTGAAATCGCAAGAAAAACCTGTTAATATTGAGGGCGCAATTTTCTGATACAAACATGGAAAGAGATCCACTAAATTATGTCACCGACCTTTATCATGGAGCAACGCAATATCCATGTGGTTGGCTTAAGCCAAGAGTTGTCTGGGGCCATTTTAAACCAGATGAAATTGGTAATCTTCAGCGTTCATTTTTTGACGAACTTCGCGCGCAAGGTTTTAAGCGAACTCCATGGCAACTGGTATTTCCAGGGCAAACAGCCGGAATCATCAAACCAATTCCAGTCCAGGAAGATGGTGTAAATGAATACCATGTTCGCTTTTATAATGACGGGATTATAGATTGCGAGCTGGAAGTTGCGCGCTTTGACAGCATGCATTGGGCTGGCCCCAGACGACATGGCGTAGATTTACTTAACGAGTTGATCGAGCAAGCTGTTACAATTTCATGTTATCAAACACGAGACCGTATCAGGAATTTGTTTGGAACAAAATCTTATTCTGAACATTGTGTTAGATGAAAATTGCGCCCACTTTTTAAAGATTTTTCTTGCGACTCTTCGCTCCCTTTGGTCGCTTGCCCTTCGGGTCAGCTAACACAGAATATGTGGTTTCGCTCGGTTGCACCTCGCTCCACTCATATTTGCCAGCGGTCGCCCTTCGGGCATATTATACCGCTGGCAAACATCGCATATTCTGGAACGTTGTCTGAAATAAAAAATTCTCTAAGTTGGTACGAATATGAATCAAATCACTTTTTACATTGTCCAAAATAAGGACGAAATAGAAATTTTGCGCAACAGATCAGGCAAATACAATGATTTCACTTACACTTACGAAGAAGCAACGATAGATTTATTAAAGAAAAATTTTAGTCTTCCCGATAGTCTGTACTTAATTGCAAAAAAGGCTGATGAATTCGTTGCTTTTTGTTCAATAGACAGAGATTGGTGGGAAGATAATCATTTTATGATACGTGAAATCATTGTTGACCCAAATTTTCAAAAGCAAGGAATCGGCGAAGCCATCATGGGTAAATGTATAGATCATGCAAAAAACAAAGGGGCAATCGGAGTTATTACAGAAACAGCTTTTGAAAATTTGCCTATGCAGAAATTATGCGCAAAATTTCACTTTGAAAAATGGGACAATCCACAATGGAAA
>CAZTVN010000058.1:0-7691 GCA_964617145.1 uncultured Candidatus Peribacteria bacterium | reverse complement strand
CTGAGTTTCTCCTCTTTGAAAGAGCGCTGAGCCATGAGTGCGAGGGAGAACCCCTACTTTGCATGTAACAGGACGGATTTCATCAAGTTTTCTTCCATCAATCCGCTGACCTTTTTCGATAATGTTGCGACGCATGTTTTCTTCGATGAGTTCGTTCAACGCCTTTTTTATTTCTGATTCTGAAAATTTTTCTTCCTCCAATTCTTTCTCAAAACTTTTCAATAATTCTTCTTGCAATCTGTGTATAGCCTCTTTTACGTCTTTCTTTGTTTTCCCTTGGATTAGATCAAGTTTTTCCTGAGTAATGGCTTCTTTCACACTTTTCAACACCTCTTCATCCAGAATTTTTATATCAACATTTTTTTCTTTCGGTTTTACCATTTCCTTCAAACGCAATTGTAGCTCACATAATTTTTTAATATGACTATGGGCCACTTCTAAGGCTTCTAAAATGATTTCTTCGCTTACTTCCTTTGCTCCTGCTTCAACCATGGTAATGGCATCAATTGTTCCCGCCACCACTAAATCCAGTCGACCTTTTTCGGCTTGTTCATAAGTAGGATTTACGATAATGACCTCTTTGCCTTCATCGTTTGCCACATAACCCATGCGTACTGCCGCCACAGGCCCAAGGAACGGAATGCCGGACATGAGTAAGGCGCAGGATGCTGCGTTTATGGCTGTTGTTCCAGGATCCACCTCTAAATCTGCCGAAAGAACGGTACAAATCAGTTGAACGTCGTTTGTCATTCCTTTAGGAAAAAGTGGACGAACAGGACGATCTATCAGTCTTGAGGTAAGAATAGCGTTCTCCGATGGCCTTCCTTCACGTTTGATGAAACGGCTCCCGCTTATTTTTCCTGTCGCGTAGAAACGTTCCTCGTAATCAACCGTCAAAGGGAAAAAATCTACGCCTTCTTTGGGGGTTTCCAGCATTGTAGCACAAGCCAAAACCATCGTATCTCCGAGTGAAGCTACGATTGCCCCGTCTGCCTGTAATGCTATTTCTCCCGTTTTCAATTTACATTCTCTGCCCGCTAAGGACATCTCAACTATATGATCTTCCATAAATATAAACGTTTTGTTTAGAGTTTTAGTTTATTTACGAGCGCTTCATAAGTCTCTTTCTCAACTCCTTTGAGATAATTTAACAGTTTTCTGCGTTTTCCAACTAATCCGAGCAACCCTCGACGAGAGTGATGATCTTTTGGATGCGTTTCCAGGTGCTCTGTAAGCTCTTTTATGCGCTCTGAAATAATAGCAACCTGTACCTGAGGGGAACCCGTATCTGAAGTATGGGTTTTATAGGAATTAATGACTTTCTTTTTTTTGTCACGATTCATATTATTTTTCTAAAAGAGACCCGAGCGAGATTGTATCAGAGGGGGTAAAAAATAGCAAGTCTAAATGCCGTATTCCTTCATGGTCTATATGAAAGGAAGAGGAAATATTTATTTTTGTCACTTCACGCTAACATTTTGACCTTATCATTTTTCGCTCGTCCTGATTTTAGGAGGTGCTGAAGTTACCAAATAGACAATCTACAACCATTTTTTAAACTTGAAATACCCAAACATACAAAGCACGATAGCTGTCATGAAACCTATCAAAATATAGAAAGAATATCCGCTCTCCGCGAACGGTAATACTTGAATATTCATCCCGTAAAGTCCTGTAATAAAAGTAAGTGGCAACATGGTTACTGAGAAAATCGTGAGGATTTTCATAACATTGTTTGTGTTGTGAGAAATGATCGATTCGTTCGTATCCTGGACTGACTTTATGACGGCTTCATCATTTTCCAAGGTATTCCAGATTTTTTCGATTTTATCAACAATGTCATCAAAATAGACTTCAAGTTCACGTGTTAAAAATTTTTTATTTTTATGCTCCAACTGGGCAACTACGACGCGCTGGGGCATAATAATACGCTTAAAAATAATAATATTTTTTTTGATTCTCATGATGTCTTTCAACATATCCCGCTGTTCAGTTTCTTGATCAAATACATCTCTTTCAACATTTTTCATATCGCTTTCTATCTCGGAGAGAATCGGAAAACACTCATCAAAAAGCTCATTCAAAATGGAATAAAGAAGATATCCTGACCCCTCTCCCATGACCTCATGTCTCATTTTGATATTTTCTTGTACTTTCTGAAAGAGATCTTGCAATGTTTTTAATTTGCCCCGATGAAGGGTTATAAGATAATTTTTCCCTATAAAAATATTTATTTCTTCAAGCTCAATGCCATTTTTTCGCGCATTATATACAGGGAAATGCAATATGATAAAAAGATACTCTTCATACTCATCGATCTTTGGTCTTTGATTCCCCGACAGACAATCTTCAATATCGAGTTCGTGGAAATTATACTTCTCTTGAAGAGTTTCTAAGGTTTCGTGTTTAGGGGTAACGATATTTACCCATTCGACGCCGCCTTGTTTTATGGTTATCTCTTTCATGTCATCCCTCTAAAAATACGCATGTCTTTTTTCAATGTAGTCATCCCCCCAATCGATGTCAATTTTATTTGACTCTCTTTGTAAGCGGGGTAATATCATAAGGTCTTTAATTTTTTTTTCTTTCCTTTGAATTATAGGCTTCTCATTAAAGAGTCTTGGGATTTTACTCAACAAAATAAGCGCCTGATAATTTGGTATGGTTTTCTCCCTTCACTTTTAACTACTCTTGTTAGCATCATTTATTTTTCTTATCAAATTGTTGCGACTTTAAAGAGTGAATATTTTGCAGGCGAGCATGGGAAAAGCTTTTTACGTGAAGTTATTGAAAATATTATTGTTTTCATGAAGGGGAACCCTGATTCAGGGATGACTCTTTTGGTTTTGGCTATCATTATTGGAATTCTCTATCTTTTTCTTCCTACTCTTTTCCAAGCTGGTCTTATGCAGCTTGTTGCTCGGATGATGAATAAACAAACGGTAAGGATTCGTGATGGTATTACCTATGGAATGTTCAGTTTTCTCCCTTTATTTGAGTATCATCTCATGATTAAAACTTTCGGTATTGTTGCTATTGCCACTGAAGTTGCTTTTATACTTCGCAATCTCGGCATAGACTGGGTAAAAACTCTTTTCATTCCCTTTTTGATTTTTGCTATCATGGGATTTGTTTTAACGCTTCTTTTCACCTACAGCGATTATTTTATCGTTATTGATGAGATTTCTGTTTTTTCTGCTATTTTAAGGAGTTGCAAGATGGTTATTTTTCATTGGCAGGAAACCTTTCTTATTATTATTTTGATGCTTTTTATTACGGTTCGCATTATTGTCAATATTGTTCTTACTCTTTCCATTCCAGCTTTAATACTTTTTCCAGCGGCTTATATTGCTACCAAAACACTTGCTATTTTCGGGGTTGTTATTGGTGTGATTATTGGTATTATTGCTCTCTTTTTTGCTTCATACTTTAATGCGATTCTCGATGTGTTTAAAACTACTGTCTGGGTCAAGACTTTTTTATACTTGACGACTCATGAACCCGTGAGTGCGAGAGAATTAGGCGAAACTATAGAGGTCAGGCAAGCAAATAACGATATAGAATAAATAGGCTGTAGATAGCGATGAACATAAAAACTCTCTTCGTAAAAGCGCGATAATTTGGCTTATATTTTTTTTGGGGCTTAAAGCGGTATTTTATGAGGAATACAAAAATGTCGTAGGTATAGGTCAGAAAGACAAGCAGAGAAAGGTAGGTGATAAGCTGTTTATTGAGATAAATTTTCTGATAAAAAAATATCTCTTGGAAATGAATAGGCAGAAGCGATAACCAAAAGCCCACAACGAAAATAAAAAAAATATGGAGGCATTGATCGAGAATAAAGAGTTGTTTTGCATTATATTCTTTTTTTTGCATTTTGATTTTCCAACTGTCCAGACAAAAATGAGAGCACGAAAGAAGAAAAAGCAATAACCATGTAACAAAAAATTGTAAAAATGGCAGAAGAAATATGAGGGTAAGCGCAAAGAAAATGCCCACATGCACGGCAACACCCATCAAGCTTTTTTGCTTCCAGCGAATGAGCTTATCGGTTTGAAGGGTGAAATCTGCGAGAAGATGAGCGAGTATGAGGTAAAGCGTTGGCATGTTAGTTCAATATTTTTGCATTATACGTTATAGGCATATTTCTCGAGAATTTTTTAGATTTCCTTTTCGTTATTTTCACGCAATCTCTTGAGAAATTCGTCACTCACGCGACTTGCCATATTTTCATCTTGCAACAGAAGTGAGCAAAAATCTTTTTTCTTGAGAGTAAAAATTTCGCATTCGCTTTCTGTTTTGGCTGAAGCATTTCTTTTTTCATCAGAAAAGAGTGCCATTTCTCCAAAAAAATCATTTTCTTTGAGGCGGGCAATGATTTCTTCGTCATCGAGGCTTTCACCAGAATGAAATATTGTTACATGTCCTGATTTTATAATGTAAAGAGAATCTCCTTCGTCATTTTCCGAAAAAATAAGGTGACTTTTCGGGAAATATTCGAGCTTAATATTCTCGATAATAGAGTGATAATCTTCCTCGTTGAAAGTTTGAAAAAGCGGGATTTTTTTTAAAATGGGGAGGATAGTGATTTTTTCCATGAGGTTTGCTTTTATATTTTATAATTTTACTACATTTTTTTATATTTTGCAAGTATTTTTCTCTGAAAAGCTTTAATTTAAGCCATTTTTTGCTTATTTTAAGCTTGACTTTTATAATTTTATGTTTTATTATATCAAGACATATTTCCCTTCACTACTTTTCTCTTCAATTCACGCCAACTTATGAATCAAAATGTAAAACTTATCATCATCGCGGTCCTCGTATTTCTCATTAGTATGTCGATTGGCATGCTTGTAACCAATAATGTTGTCAATAATGAAGCCTCCCTTCATTCTTCTGGCCTTGAAAGTAACCTGATATATATCCATCCTGAAACGATTTCAGGATCAGAAGGTGGGCATTAAGGACATGCTGCTATCCTTTTCTTACGACAAATCCGTGAGGAATTACCCCTACAGCCTCTTGTTTCTTCTGACCTTTTCTCCTATAATCGACCTTGCATCTTTCAAAAAAAGATTCCATGCTCAAGAAATATCAGGCAAGGAAGATTGAACAAAAATGGCAAAAAACTTGGGAAACGAAGAAGCTCTATTTTACCGATCTTAATGACTCTTCCCGCCCGAAATTTTATCATCTTGTGATGTTCCCTTATCCATCGGGTGATAAGCTTCATGTGGGACATTGGTACAATTTCGGTCCGGCTGATTCCTATGCGCGATTTATGCGCCTTAAGGGCTATAATGTCTTGGAACCCATCGGATTTGATTCTTTCGGTCTTCCGGCTGAAAATTACGCCATAAAAACCGGCACACCTCCTCCTGAAAGCATTGCTGTGAATTGCGCATACATGAGAAAACAGCTTCGAGCTATCGGGACTATGTATGACTTTGATAAAGAGGTGGTTACAAGTTCTCCTGATTACTATAAATGGACCCAATGGGTTTTCCTTCAACTCTATAAAAAAGGTCTTGCCTATAAGAGAAATGCCCCGGTGAATTGGTGTCCAAGTTGTCAAACAGTTCTTGCCAATGAACAGGTTCAGGAAGGAGTCTGTGAACGATGTAAATCTGAAGTTGTTCAGAAAAATCTTGAACAGTGGTTTTTTCGCATCCGTGACTTTGCTGAAGATCTCTTAAATCACGAAGGGCTTGATTGGCCTGAAAAAACCGTACTTATGCAAAAAAATTGGATTGGAAAAAGTGAAGGAGCTCGCATTGTTTTTCCTTGTGGGCCTAAAGACGCCGCCGAACGTACTCAGATCGAAGTTTTTACTACCCGTCCTGATACGCTTTGTGGAGCTACTTATCTTGTTATTGCTCCAGAACATTCGCTTATTGATACCTATAAAAATTTTATCACGAATTTCTCTCAGGTGAATCGCTATCGAGAATTAACCCGTAAAAAAAATGATCTTGAACGTACAAACATTGAAAAAGAAAAAACTGGCGTTGAGCTTAAAGGTATTAGCGCGATCAATCCCGTCACTCAAGAATCGATTTCCATTTGGGTTTCTGATTATGTACTTTCGACTTACGGAACTGGCGCTATTATGGCTGTTCCTGCTCATGATGAACGTGATTTTGAGTTCGCCAAAAAATTTCGACTCCCTATTCGCTGCGTCATCTATCCCGGGAAAGATGTTACTGAACGGGATCAGATCCTCCAAGGAAAAATGGTGTACACGGGGTCTGGGACATTGATGAACTCTAGCCAATTTGATGATATTCCCAATGAGGAAGCCAAAAAACGAATTATTTCTTATCTTGAGGAGCAACGACTTGGTGGAGCAGCGGTACAATATAAGCTCCGCGATTGGCTCATTTCGAGACAGCGTTATTGGGGTGCTCCGATTCCTATCATTTATTGTCCAAAGTGTGGACAGGTTTCCGTTACTGAATCTGACCTTCCCGTGCTTTTGCCTACGGAAAATGTTGACTATTTGCCAAAAGGTAAATCCCCTCTTGCGAGTATTTCCTCTTTTGTCGATATCTTGTGTCCTCAATGTGGTTCTCAAGCTCAAAGAGAAGTCGACACTATGGATACTTTTATCTGTTCGAGTTGGTATTTTCTCCGATATTTAAGCTCTCATGACTTAAACCAAGCTTTCGATAAAACCATGGTGGACAGATGGATGCCTGTAGACATGTATATTGGTGGTCCAGAACATGCTTGTATGCATCTTTTGTATGCCCGTTTTATTCACAAAGTTTTGATGGATGATAGGACAAGTGAGCCGTTTAAGCGGCTTATTCATCAAGGTCTTGTAACGAAAGATGGCTCTAAGATGTCGAAATCTCGCGGAAATGTTGTTTCTCCTGATACTTTTGTCGATCATTATGGTTCTGATGTTTTTCGCATGTATCTTATGTTTATGGGACCGTATACAGAGGGAGGAGATTGGGATGATAGTGGAATTAATGGTATTTCCCGCTTTGTGGAAAGATTTTATAACGTGATTTCTGGCCCTCATAATGAACATGACTCTGATACGCTTCTTCGCACTCTTCACAAAACTATACAAAAACTTACGTCCGATCTTGAAAAATTTCATTTTAATACCGCCATATCGGCGTTGATGGAATTTACGAATCTTGCTTTAAAGGAAAATGGCATTTCGCTCAAAACAGCTATGACCGCTGCAAAACTTATTTCTCCTTTAGCTCCTCATCTTGCTGAAGAGCTTTGGCATAAGCTTGGTGGCCCTTTTAGCATTTTTCATCAATCGTGGCCTACCTATGATGCTGCATGGATCACTGACGAGGAAATCGAGCTTGTGGTTCAGATCAATGGGAAGGTTCGCGGCAAAGTGAAAGTAGGCGCAAATATCAGTGAAAGTGAGGCTCTTTTGGCGGCGAAAGCGATTGAAAATGTCAAAAAATACCTTGAAGGGCAAGAAATTCTTAAAGAAATTTATGTGCAGGGAAAGCTCGTAAGTTTTGTGGTTTAAGGCTAAGTTCTCACAAATTTACTGAAAAAAAGAGAGGCGGTATTTATTTTGATCGCTTCATGCTAACATTTTGACCTTACCTCTTTTCGCTCGTCCTGATTTTAGGAGGTGCTGAAAAACATACCATCTACTGCAATTTTACCATTTCGGCTGCAAAATGTTCAAAGCTTCTCGACGTATCTTC
>CAZTVN010000057.1:0-7842 GCA_964617145.1 uncultured Candidatus Peribacteria bacterium | reverse complement strand
ACCAGGATCGCGAGATAATTGAGTGATACAAACATAACTATATTGGTTAGTAAATAAACGGTATATTTTAAGGATCTTGTTAAACTTAAACGACTTTATTTTTTATTATTTCCTTAAGGAAATAATCTATATTTTTTATCACTTCGTCAATAAGTCTTTTTCGAGCTTCTCTACTTGCTCAAGCACAATGTGGGGTTCATCGAGATTCACATCTTTAAAAGTTTGTGCGCCCAAAAGTACAAGAAAAGTTTTCATCTACTGTATGAATAATTGTTCTTCTGTCGTATTTATTACAGGTATGTTTTCCGGATTTTTTGCTGTATCGGACTCAACTTGCATTTCGCCCTCAATTTTTATCTTTTCTCTTCCTCCTGAAACATTGATGATACTAGGATTTTCAAAACTTTGAATGACTGTCGGCTCAACCACAAATTCCCCTTTGTTGATGACTCGAGCGCTATAATAATATTCTTCATCGACTATACACTTTTGCTTATCTTGATTACTATCGGAGGCCTTATCTAAGGAAACGATGGTTTCAGAAGCGGTGGTTTCTTCATTACTTGTCTCATCAAACACTATTGGACATCCGACGGTAAAGTCTAATTTCCCTCGTGTTTCCAAATATGGATAGATGACTGTTTCATTATTATTTCCTCCATCCTCAAAAAAATTACGTCGTCTCGTTGTTGATAAAAGCCCACTTGGCATATAGTCTGTGAGATGAACCAAATCCTTTTTATCGAGATTCACATTCACCTTAAGGTGTACTTTAACAAAATCTCCAGGATGTAAAACGCTCGTTTTTTGATTGTTTACTTCAAACCATTTTGTCACTTTTACTCGCGGATCGACTTTTATTGTATTTAAGTCCAAAGGATTTTCAAAGTAGGTGAATACTTTTATCTCGCCTTTTATGTCGCTGAACCTTGTTTTTCCAAGCTCTTGCGGCAACAGACTTAGAGAGTAAATTTCATTATTTTTTATCTTAATTTCTTTACCATTTATTTTCCATGAAACTTCATTCAATGTTCCTTCTTCGAGGCGATGCTTTATATACAACATTTTTTCAATAATAGCCAGATCGTATATTTCTAACTCTTCATGTTTTATTACAAAATTCCAAAGCATACCTCTTTTGTCGCTTTGCAGCTTATCCGCAAGAATCGTTGTTAGAGCTGTTAAAGACAATTCGTCGTTTGGCAAAGCATTTTCAAAGGTAACTTTCAGGTCGAAATCCCCAACCTTTTGTGTCGATGTGTTCATTATGTCGATAAAAATGTCTGCCGACAGGTCCTGCGCACCAAAATTTGTGAAGGCAAGTGCCGCATATATTTTATCTTCCAAGGAAAGTTTTGAAGTATCGACGAGATATTTCAGTTCATTTAAGACTGGCTCACCTAAAGCGGAAAGTCCGTAGATAGCTATTATTTTTTCTGAAAGGTTTGTGTCAGGGCTTTCAAAATTTTGTCTTAGGTATGCGAGGATTTTGTTTTCATCCCAGAGGCTTTTATCGAGATTTACAAGTTTTGCCGTTAAGGTCAATTTTTCATCATCGTACGGCAAGAGTCGTATGCCTTGTCCTTGATACATAAATGTTGGGAAGTCCTCTTCTGCTAGATCCTCTTCAAAATATTGGCTTAGCCACTTCTTTGCCAAGAAATTTGCCACTTTTTGATCAGCCCTATCCCCGAAATCGTACCCTGCTTCTAAAAGAACTTCATAGAGCGGGCCTACTTCATTATTCATAAATCGAACTTTAGTTCGCTCGTTTTCAGAACCTTTTAATACGGTCGATTCTTTCAAAATATCGCTCCAAATATTTTCCTTGGTAAGCCGTGATTCACTTACTTTCATGGGCAAAATTACGCTATCGTCAAACTCTCCTTCTTTTGTACTTTCCCGTCTCACATACGATGTCACTTTGTGTTGTCCTTTTGAAAGATTTGAAAGCGTGAAATATGTTGGATCATACGAAACTCCATCTTTTTCTTCTTTATAATTTATTGATGGCACTTCTACTCCAATTTTTAACGCTTCTTTTTCTTGTATTCCATCGCCATATACGCGTATCGGGATTTCAGGTTTATCTTCAGTTAAATATTGTGTACTTAGCACAGGCAAAACAAATACTTCTTTTGTTACAGGGATTTTTGCATTCCCGTAACCTGCCATGATTTCTTCGCCACCGCGAATAGCTTTTGCGGATACTCTCCATGAAGTGATATTGTCAGGAACTTTGAATTCGATACTTGCTCCTCCTGTTATATCCGTTTGAACGACCTTAAAAAGTGCTGTATCTTGAAAATCTTGTCGTGATTCACCTTTATCGTTGTGTACGTAAATATTGTTAGCGAAATATGTGTGATAATTTCGTACTTCAAAATTGTAAACTTTTACGGTTTTTTTCACTTCTGTAATCGATTCAATAACAACTTTTTCGCCTTTGTCATTGATAAGTATATCGCCCAGCTTGGCACTTGAAGCTGTATCCCATTTCCCATTTAAGAAAATAATGTGTTCAGGAGTGACTCCGAGTGTTTCATTGATTAAGAGGTATCCGTTTACGGTGTGTTCATATGTTTTATCAACATGACCAGGCACTAATTCTTTATTTCGGGCATTTTTTCTTGTTAAGATAATGTCTCCTTCGCGAATGTCTTCAATATTTTTTGTCTTACCGTTTGAGAGCAAAATCTCCGTACCAGCGATAAAACAGCCTCCTCTTCCATCGAGCATAGGAACAGCTTTTTGGTGCGAACTGTAAGCATATTCTATGCCGGTTGATACCGTCCCGTAGAGAGTAATCAGCGGATCGTTCAATCGTTCTGCGTAGATGGCATAATAAGCCTCGTCCACAAGATAAAGACTTACATCGGAAGCTACTTTTTCTTTCGTTTCCCCATTTGTTACTTGTATATCGAGTTTCACATTTTCTCCTGGTTGATATTTTTCTTTGTCCGATTTCATTTCGATGTTTAGTCTTCGTTTTTCATAATTGAAACGAATAAATTCCATATTTACTCCCTTATAACTTTTACCATCAAAAACTAAAGCGTTTATGGCAATATTCGGAATCATCTTGGCATCAAAACTGAAACTTTTTTTCGGACTTGTTGTCGTTTCGAAATCACTCAGACCTTCTTTGCTTGTCATAAAAAGATACGTATACGAGCCGTCACTTGGAACTGGCTCAACACCATTTTTTGCAATTTCCAGATTCACAGGATCCCCGATATTGAAAAGATCACCATACTCAATACCTGAAAATGTGTAATAGTCTTCTCCTCGGCCATAGGAATATCTTTTTCCAATATTTCGAATATCTCTGTAAAAATTTCCTTCCTGATCGTAAATAGTGATTTCGATTTGATAGTTTTCATCTTTATTAAGCTCTGAATTAAAGAAAAATTTCCCATTTTCATCCGAACTTAAGTTTACTGTTTTTATTGGGACGTATACGGTTTCGTAACTATAAGCCTTCCGTACCACTTTATCGATGTAGTCATAATATTCACCTGATTCTCTTTTGACTTCATCGATTCTATCAATCGCGATTTTTATCTTTGTTTGCGGCGCTATCCCACTTGTAATATTTTCTGGCTGCCAATAATATATGCCGCTTCTTACTTTTTCACGATCTACGGTTTTTGTCTCAAATGAGATTTCGTTGAATTTTGCTTTGGTATTTACTGCTGCTACACGTGATCGAATTACCTTAATATTCGAGCTTCCATAAATATCTCCTTCTTCCTCTTTTAGAGGACGGGTTTCAACGATATTATTCTCAATAAGTGAACACCATCCTTTGTCACCACAAACGAATCCTTCTTTTTTTGCTTCAAAGGTTGATGATGTTTGTCCTTTTTGATCGGTATTTTTTTCTTCAACAATGTTAAGAGACAGCTGGTTCACTTCTAAGTGCAAATTGCTTACAGGTGTTCCTTCAAAAAATTTTGCGTCTATATCTATTTTGGTTTTTTCGCCCATGAACAAGCTGTCGTTTTCGACTGTGGATGTCAATTGATATGCCGGTTTTATATAATCTTCCACTTGAAAACCTATTTGTGTAATCACTTTATCATCTGAAATGATCAAAATTTGATAATATCCGGGCACCATTTTTTTTATATCAATTTTCCCCTCGAACATCCGACCGTCACTTATATTTATTTCTTGTGTATAGTACAGATGTTCTCTGTTTTTATGATCGAAAATATCTAAAGCTTTGATAAAGTAATATCCGTCTGTTACGGCAACGCGTGCTTTTTTTTCAAGATTCTTATTTCGTCCTTGAAGGAATCCAAAATACTGCACGGTATCGTTTGGATGATAGGTCTCACGATCGGTTTGAATAAAACTCCAATACTTTTCTTGAATGTTATCGCCAGAATAGTAAAAATTTACACGGTAATATGAATCGAAGTCGCCTGTTGTGACTTTTATAAACAATATATTGTTCACATCTCTTTTCAATAATGATGTTGGATTTTCAAATATTGCCGTACCTTTACTATCAGTTTCTGTTTTTTTGTCAGTTCCAACGATCTCTAATTTTGCTCCTTCTACTGGTTTTTTTGAAGTTAAATTATTGATCCAAAGCAATGTTTTGTTGCTGCTTATATTGATATATGTCAGAGTGTTTGTTATTTGAAGAAAGGTCTGAGCTATGGCGTCGTTCTTTTTAATTTCCACCATATAATATCCTTTAGGGAGTTTATCGGGGAGAAATACAAAACCTTGGTAATTTTGTATGATCAATTTTGCATTATCTTTTTCTAAAACCTTTTTCAGATTTTCTTCTGGCGCTTGATAATTTCTTCTTGTTTCGTATGCCCAATATGGAGCGACTCTCTCTTTTTCCTCCCAAGATGCGATAAAATCGCGCCCATTTTCGTATTGAAAAACTTTGAGAGAGACCACTTCTTCTTTATTAGGCTCATATTCTCGTCCCTCTTCGGTGAAGTAGGCTTGAAGAACTGGAGCGTCTGTGTCTGTCCATTCATATGCTTCGTTCGTGAATTGTAGTGACGTCACTTTTCTTTCTTCCTGTGAAGTTTCAAATTGAAAAGTATAATCCTCTTTGATCGTCTTTGATGTGCCTTTAAGTGGCATATCTTTTTTTACTGTTACGGTATAGATTTTCCCTTGTTCAAGTTGTTGCTTTGGAATAAATACGGCAACTTTTCCTTTTACTTCGAACTTTCCTTCGACTTTCGGTTCAATAGAGAAAAACTTTTGAAAATCGGTTGGATCGATGCCCCTTACATTAAAATTTACTTCTATGCCGGTATTTATCGGCACATAAGTTGATTCTTTTGCAGGCAGAGTTCCTGTTATTCTCAAATCTTCAGAAACCTGATAGGCAAAATGAAATGTTTTTTGAATGGAATTATCTTTTTGAGTAGGAATAGCAAATTGGTATATCTCTCCTGCTTCTAATGTTTGTAATGGAGTAATCGTGACTTCATTTGAAGATTTTTGAGTGACTTTTACTTCAACTTTCGGTTCTATCTCAAGCATTTCTTGCACTGTATCTGAATCGATACTTTCCTTACTCGCTAAGACGAAAGAAGTCGATGGATCGATTCCTGCATGATCATTTTTTTCTGGAGTAAGGGTATAAAAATCTTTTGCATGAGCTATGTCAATGAGTGTTAATGTTGGAGCTATATTGCCTCCTGGATTAAAGGTGAAAACAGCTATAATTACGACGAGAATTGCTGCAATGGCTGGTACGAGTTTTTTCCACATAGGCGTGAGAGCGTTAATGAATGATTGTTTTTCTGAGACTTGAGGCTTCCTTTTTTCCATTTCTTTCGCCTTTTTCATGAGGCGAACACGGATTTTTTGGTATGCTTCTTTTTCTTGTCTCTTCTTTAATATATATGACAATTTTTTTAGATATTGTTGAATTTTTTCTTGATTGAATGGCATTGGTGATTCGTTACAAAATTTTTGAAAGATTGTTTAAGGCTCTGCTTAACTTTACTCCCACATAATTCACCTCAATCCCAAGAATTTCGGCTATCTCCTTATATGAGAGATCTTGGAAAAATTTGAGTGAAAGTATCGTTTTATCATCTTTTTTGAGCGATTCGAACGCGATATGAAGTTTCTTAATTTCTTCTGCTTTCTCCAAACTATTTTCTTTCTCTTCAAGTTCACAATCTCCTCCTTCAATGTATTGCGAGTCTTCATACCATGCTAAAATCGCTTTTTCTCTTTCCATCTTTGATGCACGGTAATACTTATTGAGTTCATTTATCGCTATGCGGTAAAACCATGCACGAATTGGTTTGCCTACCCATATAAATGTGTCAATTTTTTTAAGGGCGATACAAAACGTTTCAGAAGCTATATCCTGCGCCAAAGTTACTTCAGGAACACGAGTTACTAGATAGTTGTAAATTTCCTGAAAATATTTGTCATAGAGCTTGATAAATTGAGTTTTATCATGCTTTGCCGCTTCTATGAGCGACTGTTCCTCGTTTTGCATTGAAAAATTAAGAAATGGACTGTACAAGATGAAAATGCATTTTCTTTGTGTCCAATCTTATAATGCGCGACATTCAATTTTCTTACACTTTAATTTAAAAATGCGAATGACTGGACAATTTTTTCAAAATACTCGCTGTATGGAGGTTCATCATATGTTAAACCTAGAGCATAGGTTTTTGCTTTTTTCTCTACAAATATCCATCTCGCATCTCGCCCAGATTCATCATCTGCCTTTAAGTAGACGATCTTTCCCTTTGTATCACCGATTTTTATCTTATCTTCTTTTTCAAGCGTTTTCCCTGCCACTATTTCCATTACTGCCTTACCAAAATCTGGCTCATCGATCACATTTATCGATATAGCATCATCGCCTGAACTCTGACACATACCAAGCGCAAGAACAATATTTTCTTTCGTTACGGTTGTACCTGTTCCGTCGTTTACTTCGCATGAGGCTGGTAATTCGAAAGAAAAATTAAAGCTTTTATTCGTATATATTTGCACTCCATTTTTCGTGGCTACTTCTGCTTCGATTTTTGGCGTCTTTTGATTTATTCCTTGAGAAGAAGTTACGAGAGCCACATCTGTCATGGCATTTTTTTCACTTTTTTGACAACCGAAAAGGACGAGCGTTGCAATGAGGAGCGTGAGCACTATGGTTTTTTTCATATTTATACAATATTAGAGAATATTTTTTGTTTATGCTTATTGTACATTTGGTTTTTTATCAAGTAAACATGGTTTTAGGAATCCAAGGCGATCGTCGGAGCATAAAAAAAGACGGAACTGCACACATTCCGTCTTTTCTACTTTTGTTCTACTTTTGTTTAGTACCTATTCCTTGGAGGACGGTCTTTTTGAGGAGTAGCTTCGTTGACGGCTATCTTTCGGCCATTGATTTCTTGGCCGTTTAATTCAGCAACAGCTTTATCAGCGTCCTCAGCGTTTTTCATGGTTACAAATGCGAAACCTCTTGATTTTCCAGAAAATCTGTCTTTCATCACGACAGCTTCTTCCACTTCACCAAACTGAGAAAACATTTCTTTCAACTTTTCATCAGTGATTCCCCATTCGACATTTCCCACGAAGAGTTTTTTTGACATACTTTTTAAATAAAAATGATAGAGACGTAAACTAAATTGTTTATACTATGCAAACTTTAAAGGTTAAATTGTGCACTTTAACCGTAATGGCATGAGAAAAACAGTAGTTCACTATAATCAGTGTAGCGGAAGGTTGTCAAAAGTGCAAGTGCAAGCCAAGAGGGGATCGATTTACTGTCACTTTTGGTTATATTAAAGAAAACATTGGGGGAAGTTAGAATGAAAGTGACTTTAACCT
>CAZTVN010000056.1:0-8535 GCA_964617145.1 uncultured Candidatus Peribacteria bacterium | reverse complement strand
TCTAAAGTAATGAAATCTTGCTTTAAAGCCATTGCATTGAGAGACATCCATATCAAGGCGAGTAAGTCTGCCTTGTTTAAGTCATGAGAGGAGACAACATCCATGCCTGAATCAATAACGTCTACTCCAAGTGCAAGCGTCAAAGCGGCCCTTGTAGAAAAGGTTACTAAGAAACGTTCTTGTTTTGCAGTAAGGTTTCTGAGTATTTTACCGCTACCTTCTATTGACATCACAAAGGAGGTAGATAATCCAGTGAATCCAAGATGTCTTATCCAGTCTAAAGCGTTTGATGGATCAATAAGGCCGTTTTTATATAGCCAAAGACGGATCGCTATATTGATTCCAAGCGCTGGTAAAGCGGTAAATTTTTCAGCCGCTTTGACGCATAATTGGTATATGTAGCTGTTTGATAAATCACGGTGGTGTTTGAGGAAGTGGGCTAGCCCTGCTAACGCAAAGGGTGTTTGTGCTCCAGTATATATACCGACTGCTCCGTTTTTGATTAGCTCATTTGTTGCGGCTAACCCAGTTAATGTTCCATTTCCAACCAATAGATGGATTGAGCCTTCCCTGAAATCTCCCGCTTGGTAAGCTCTTGAACCTTTGTTTATTTCACTAATCCCAATTGTGCCTAAGCTGGCAGTTGTTATGAGTTCTGGATGTTCTCCCAATGTTTTAAACATTTTGGCGGACTTATTTATTTAAACATAAGGTTGGTGAGTTTAAGCTTTTTGGAGTAGATAATCAACCTGAAAAAGCCTGCTTGGGGAAAGGCAAATTTCACAAAACGTTTTAGCCACTAGGGTTGCGAAGTGAGCCTGGCGGTATAACAAACCGCCTAAGCGACCGAGACACTGACTCGATCGCACAGGCCCTATTTAGAAAAAACCTTTGCCCACACTTTTAAACAACTTTCTCACTTTTTCCTCTAAAATACTGAAAAAGAAAAATTATCGGGAAAAAAATAGTAGCATTGAAAATACGACCAATTCTTTTGGGTTCTTGCACCAAACGAAACAGCCATTCAAGTCCCAAAATACGAAATACGCGAGGAGCTCTTTTCCTTTTCCCTGCAATAAAATCAAAAGTACCGCCAACACCAATAGCAACGCGTAAGGAAGGGAAATATTGAATATTACGATAAATCCACTCTTCTTGATGAGGCGAACCATAAGCAAGAAAAAGAACCGACGCATGAGAGTTTCGAATCTCTTCAATAGCTTTTTTTTCATCCTCTCCTGTATAACCAAGAGACGCCGTTCCAACAATATGAAGCGAAGGATTCTTTTTTTGAAGTATTGATGCGGTTTTTTGAGCTATACCAGGAGCCGCACCAAGAAGAAAAACTTTCATTCGATCATCCTCCAAAGAGCAAATTGCCTGAGTAAGATCAGCTCCTGTAACATTTTCAGGAAAAACTTTACGACAAAAAGAAGGGAAAAAAGGAATACTCAAAAGAGCCAAAAAAGCGTATATGACTAAGCTCAAACCTCGAAAAAAAGAAAAATCACGAGAAAAAGGGTAACGATGCAAAACCGTTGAAGCCCACAAAATGCCAATTCCATCAGGAATATTGAGAGAAGAAGTATTGAGAATTTCTCGATAAGAAGGATTTTTATGAGCATAGAGAAGTACCTCTGGATTTGGAGTAGCAACAAAATGAAGGGTATTCGAACCAAGATATTCTCGGATTTTTAGAAGAGCTTCATCAAAGCTCACAACATCAAATCGAACGCCTAAAATAAAAATATGTCTCATATTTTCTTGGCAATAATAATAAAATTTCTACCTTTAGAACTATATAAAATTTTAAAACCATTTTTCTTAACTATCCTCTTAAGACCAAAAAAAGTAAAAGCGTGATAATAGCGAAAAATTTTGTCTTGCCAAGGGATAAAAAGATCATTGAAATCATATTGACCTAAAGTCACTATAAAACGGATAAAAGATCGTAAAAAGCTAACAAAATACTTCTTTTGCCACAAATTCCATATAAGAAAAATACATATCGAGTCTGATTTTAAAACACGATGAATCTCGTTCAAAGCCTTGATACGAAAAGCCCTAGAAGGAATATGGTGCAAACTCGCAAGAGAAAAAACGGTATCAAAAGTCATCTCATGAAAAGGAAGAAAAAGCATATCCGAAACAATGAATCGGGGCTTAAGTTGCGAGCGGTGGCGTACACATTTCTTCGCTTCAAGGAATAAGGCGCTCGAAAATGGTACGCCACCGCTCGCTTCATCTCGACCATAACGTTTCTGAGCTTCATGGATGATTGCTACGGAATTATCAATGCCCGTATATTCAAATCCATTTTTTAAAGAATTCGATAAAAATCCGAAAAGTCGACCATTACCGCATCCGAGATCAAGAATACGAAGAGGTTCATGAGATGGAAAAGACTGATCGCTTCCATTGAGTCGACTACGATCATCCATTTTCCCGAAATGATCAGAAATAAAAGGGAGAAATTCTGAAAATTCATGCCAAAAACAGTCTCGTGATTTGGAAAAATCATAAGCGATCGAATCATAATCAAATTTTACTTTTTCTAATAATGCTCTGGCAGTTTTCTCATTCATAGGCTATAAAAAGCTAGGGGGGGTCCAAAAAATGCGAAAACACTTAAATCAGCGAGTAAGCCATATCAATTGTAATATTTTTCACCTCATGCAAGCAATAGCCGAAAAACTGATAAAGGAGGCTTTAGAAAAGGGAATAGAGGGAGGTAATGATCTTCAAAAACTCAAAAATCAATATTCCGCGAGATATAATTTAAGTTCTTTTACCAATCAAGAACTCATTCAAGCCTATAGAAATCTTCTTCAGACAAAAAAAATACAAAAAAAGGAAAATCTCGAAAAAATTCTCAAAAAAAGAGCTATCCGCTCACTTTCAGGAGTAGCGGTTGTAACCGTGCTCACCAAACCGTATCCCTGTCCCGGTCGATGCGTCTTTTGTCCTACAGAAAAACAAATGCCAAAAAGTTACCTTTCCAATGAACCAGGCGCCATGAGAGCGCTTTTGAACGATTTTGAGCCTTTTAAACAAGTAAAAAACAGACTTCGTGCTTTAGAAGCCTCAGGTCATCCAACTGACAAAATCGAACTCATTGTCCTTGGAGGGACATTTTCATCATACAAAAAAGTCTATCAAAAATATTTCATTTGCCAATGTATCAATGCATTAAATGGTGGCAAAAAAGAACGATCTCTTGCAAAAGCTCTCAAAAAAAACGAAAAAGTCCGCCACCGACTCGTGGGCCTAAGCCTCGAAACAAGGCCAGATCATGTAACGGAAAAAGAAATAATACACTTCAGAAACCTCGGATGTACGAAAATTCAACTCGGAGTACAGCATCTTGACGATGAAATCCTTGATTATGTTAAAAGGGGACATCACAAAAAAGAAGCGATCGAATCTATACGAATTTGTAAGGATGCAGGGCTAAAAGTGAGCATTCACATGATGCCAAATCTCCCAGGATCGACTCCGGAAAAAGACTTAAAAATGTTTCAGGAAATTTTTGCAAATCCGGATTTTCGTCCTGATTATCTCAAGGTATATCCTTGTGTCGTTACACCATTTAGTGAACTCGAACACTGGTATAGAAGAGGGGAGTATAGCTCTTACAGTGACGAAGTGTTGGAAAAATTGTTAGTAGAGATTAAAAAAACTTTCCCTCGCTATGTCAGGGTGGATCGGTTGATTCGTGATATTCCTGGGGAAAGCATTATTGAAGGAAGCAAAATTACAAATCTTCGTCAGGAAATCAAACGCAAATATCCAAAACTCAAATGTCAATGCATCCGTTGCCGAGAAATCCGTGATGAACCCATCGATCCAAAAAAAATAAAATATGAAGAAATATGTTACGAAGCATCGGAAGGCACCGAATATTTTCTCTCATTTACACAACACGATAAAATCTGCGCCTTACTGCGTCTCCGGTTTGTAGAAAAATCTTCTCCCGATTCCAAGCCGCGCTTAAGCAGAAAACAACACTTCATCAAAGAAATTAGCGGAGCGAGCATCGTTCGTGAACTACATACCTACGGCATACATGTCGCACTCGGAAAACGCGAAAAAAAAGCGCATCAGCACTTAGGACTCGGGAAAAAACTCATGCAAAAAGCCGAAAAAATAAGCAAAAAAAATGGCTTCAAACGCATAGCGGTAATAAGTTCAATAGGAACTCGGCAGTATTATCGAAAATTGGATTATCGACTTAAGGGCACGTATATGATGAAAAAGCTTACGAAGAAGTGAAATCGACGGAATCAAGACGAATCTGAAATTCAAGAAAAAGCTTTTCCAATTTATTTTGAGTTTGAGCATCTATACGTTGTTGAATGTTTACATCATTTTGAAGTGCCGCTGCTATCTTCTGAATATGATCAAAAGATAAAAAGGGCAGTATCTTTAAGACAGCTTTTTGTTGTTCACCACCAAGAGTAGAATTTCTAAGTAATTGAGCAAATTGTTGAGGAGAAATATACATAAGATTAAGCGGCAAGTGGAAGTTCCGAAGCAGTTTCAGGTTGATCGCTAGCGACATCGATATCGGGAATATCTTCATCTAAAACACCATAAAGGAGTTTGACGCTAGTACCAGCTATATAAGCAGTTCCGACAGCCATAGCACTATATTCAACAGTACGAAATGTTTTAAGAAGTGCTCGTTCCTTACTCCCTTTCCCCATTTTATCAACGAATTTTTTCATAAAGTTACCCCATCCACCACTTCTTTCAGCAATATTCGCAATGCGAGGCCAAAGAGCAAGGAGTCGTTTTGCCGCACGAGCGCTACGCCCCGTCCCAACGGCCAATTTAGCTAATTTCGTTAAAACAGTGGCAGAAGTAGCCGCGCCCAAAGAGACTACAGAAGCAAGATCTCCAAAAAGGCTTACAGTTGCCCACACAGCATTAAGTCCTCTTTCACTGCCAGTTAAAGTGCGCGCGCGAAGTTCGCCTGTTTCGGTTGTTTCTTGCCCTAAAACTTCTTTCCCTGTAGCAACAGAATAAAGAAGCGCTCCTGTTCCAATAAAAGGAGTAAGTTCAAGAAGCAACTGCCAAAGATCTCTATCAGCAAGAAATTCTGTAACAAGCTCACCAAAATCATGATCCACTTCATCTTGGTCGATAGCTCGTTCTGTCGCAAACATGAGACCAGCCACAACAAACATAAGTTTCAACCTCCCATTTGCTGCTTTTGTAAAACGAGTAAGCATACTATATTGGTTTTCAGCCGCTAAACGTAAAGACGATTTAAGAAGTGGCCTCAAACCTTTAGGAAGTTTATTCACCTCTTCATGCAAAGCTTTTAAAACGATGGCTTTTTGCCGAGCAAAAGGTCGAATAATCAAAGAATCAAGACCTTGCAATTCTGTAGTAACTTGAGGACTATTGAGTGGAAGACCGCGGGCATGAGCATCAGCGATAATCCTTTCCACCTCACGAGTAAAATATTCATAAAGTCCTTTTTCTCGACCTTCTATCTGTCCAGCTAAAAGTTTTATTCGTGAAACTTTTTCCGAACTACTTGAGAAAGCAGCAATATCAAGCGAAAGAGTCGCCGGATCTAAAATTTTTGTTGTTCCAAGAGCATAAACTTCAGCATTCTGGAAAGCTCTCATAGCCTCCAATTCTTTTACCATCAAAAGTTTTCGAGGATCGGTATCAGACAAAGTCGGAACAATCCTTTCAAGTTCATCAAAATGTCGTCCGAACTCTGCAGGACTTTTGCGAAAAAGTTGAGAAGCTTCAAGCCGAGGAGAAGCAGAAGCTCCTGATTGTCCTCTTAAAACATTATAAGCTTGACGAACTTGAGGTAAAGGCCTCACAAGATGAGCATATACTCCGAGAAAACGCGAATATAAACTTTCCATACCAAAAATATGTTCAGTAATATCGGTACTTAATCTTGCTAACGAAGAACGATCAAGTAAGGCAAGATTTTTTTTCTGTCTGATAAAATCAGTAACTTGAGACGCAACATCGTTATTGAGAGCTTTAAGGTCATCAAAATGACTTCTCAATTCTTCTAATTCATCAAGATATTTATATTTTTGATCACCAAGCATGGAAGATAATCTGCGCTGAAGAGTAGACAATTTTTCCATACTCTCTTGCGTAGGATTTTGAAGTATCTCAGCAATTTGCCTAGCATAAAAAGTAACATCGGCCACACGCATCGCTCGAGAAATACTTGTAAATTGACCTTTAGTCACCGTATCACCGGCTTCACGAAGAATGGAAAAAAATATATGACGATTGTTCGGATGCAATGGAATAAAACTTGTAGCTAAACGAGAAAAACCACCACGCCAACCATGTTCCGTAACTTCAAGAAGAGATTTGTAGCCTTTATAACCACCAATAAGACTCGCTTTACCAAAAACAAAACCTTCCAAACCTAAAACCGTACACGCATAAATATTAAAATCATCAGAATCAAAAAGATTACCCAATTCAGCAAAAAAAGCTTCCCAAGCACCAATACTAACGTTAAGAGTATGCCAAGCATAAGAACCAGCCTGAAGCAATCCAAGTCCGATAGAAACAGTACTCCCTACGGTAGTTTCAGTAACAAAAGAAGGGAAACGTATAGTGAGTTCGCCAGCTTCAACACGTCTTCTAAGCTCAATACGAAAATGGGGGTCAGAAAGAAGATCCGTAGGAGCCTTTAAAAGGCGTTGATAAAAAGGATCAAGTGTTTTTTCCCAAAAAGTCTCATCGTGCGTAAAATCGATACCAAAAATTTCAGTAAAATTGCTAAGAAAACCTTGTTTACCTTGTTCTAAATCTTGGATTTCCTGAATCAGAACTTCTATCTCATGAGAATGATCTCCGCTTTGTTCCCTTAAGAGATCTAACTCTTTAGATTTTTCGGGAATATCGGAATAATACATATCGGCTATATCTTGAATCAATTTTCGCCGTTCCATATAGGAAAGAGCAACACCCGTAACGGCAGTAACAGCGGCAACTGGAGCGCCGACAGCTTTTACAGCATATTTAGGAAGAGAAATAAGACCATTTTGAAGAAAAGATAAAAGTTTTAATACCACATAAGAGAGAATATGATAACTCAAATGGAGAGAACCAAGGGTAGTAAAAGCCGTAAGAGTAGGGGATCCTTTAATATAATCAATAAGCCAAATAGAAATATTCTCTAAGGAAAGTGGGGGCAACTCAAGATCTTCCAAAGAAAGTCCAAAGTTGCTCAATATACGATCAATTTTAGCCGCACTAGCAGTAATTGCAGGCTCCCATTCAGTTAAAAAATTACTTAAATAAGAGTGAGGGGCATCACTCATAAGAAAACCTAAAAGCGCAACATTAAGAAGCGCTCCAGTTTTAGTCATATATCGACTTAAGAGCAACCAGCTTACCCCGAGTCCCGCTATTTTCTCGGGATGCGTAATAAAATCTTGAGCAGTATATCCAAAAGCTAAAAGAATTTTTTGAGGATCGGCAAGATCTTGAATCCATCTCATTTCCTCCCATTCAGCCCATCCAGGATAGGTCTCATCAAGGTAAACCTTCATTTGACCGGTAATATCTTTAAGTTTGCTTCCTTCATACCATTTCTCTAAAGCCTGCGTACCCTCACTTATGCCTTCCCGAACTTGAGTCAAACCTGCATGGACCGTCGAACCAACAGAAGCAAGTTGTTCTTGAGCTTTTTCAAAACTTTCATAGCCAAAAACTTTTGAAACACCATCCAACAATCCTTTTTTTATACCTTGAGGAAGTAGGGCAGTAGCCAAAACTCCACCAATCACAATCCCTATAACGGTTCGAGAAGTATTGGACTGAGTTTCAGATTTTTCTTTTTCTGCCTTTTTTCCAATACCAAAAATGCCTCTAAAAGCACTATCCACAATACCTGCAACTGATTTAACAACTTTATAGCTTAAATATGTGACTCCAACACCAGCAGTAATGATCGCAGCCTTACAAAGAAAATCGGAACGTTCAAACGTCTGAAGCAATCTATCACTCTGTTGCGAAATAAATGAAGATGTTCTTTCAGTAAGAGATTTTGGGCTTTCTGGTAAAGCTGTATACGCTTCGAGAGCTTGTCCAGCATATTCTTCAGAACCATGAGGAATCTCAAAACCACCTATAGTAGAGGCAACAGAAGACATAAGTTAATTAATGTTGTAATTTCTCAAATGAAGTTTCTAAATAAAAATCGGAAAGCTGTCGGATAGTCGATTGAGGCACATTTTCAATAACCATCTTCGCAACACGCTGTTTATCAGGGTCTTTAAAAATAGCTCTATGTTTTAATATTTCAAAAAGGTGATCAACTAGATCGGATTTCATAAAAAAAATTAAATATATCATCTCATTATAAAGAGAAAAATCGAACTTGACAAGGAGAAAAATGGTAACTGCTCACAAGGAATCAACGGGGGTAAAAAAGCGGGCGGGGCTTTCCCGTAAGGACGTTGCCGAGCAATTGGGAGCCGTCCCCGCGAGTGACTATCTGATAACGCGTCTGCCAATCGCGTTATCAGAAGA
>CAZTVN010000055.1:0-8599 GCA_964617145.1 uncultured Candidatus Peribacteria bacterium | reverse complement strand
TTCGCTCGAAATGGTAAAATTTCGTTACAACGTTATGTTTTTCAGCACCTCCTTTGCCTTTTTTATGATACAGATTAATCCAGTTTTGAAAACAAAATAGCTTATGATTTTTCTTTTGCGGCCGCTGAAAAAACTCATCTCTTTTCTTTTAGTTCCAGGGAGTTCGCAGTTTCTTTTTGGGAATGATCGTCATGATGATTTTAAAAATAAAACCGTTGATTACGTTATTATTCCTCCATTTTTTGTTAATACATGCGATGATGTTCATAAACTTTTAATTGATATTCGCGCCCTTTGTCACGATAGAACGCGTATTATCTTTATTCTGAATATATTTGGCAGCAGGTTTTCTCCAAAAGATATCTGGAACTTTCTTATTGTTGGTAATTATGACCTTATAACGCGTGGACGCTTTCATTTTTTTCGTTATTTTATTGCGCGTCCTTTATTTTTTCAACAACCAGACACAACGGTTTCTGTTATTGTTCCTATCCGTAACGAAAAAAAAAATATTGCTTCGATTATTCAGCGCGTACCATCACTTGGCAGCGATACCGAAATTGTTTTTGTTGAAGGTGGTTCAACTGATGGCACACGAGAGGAATGTGAACGTTTGATTCAAACTTCTGACAGAAAATGCAAACTTATTCTTCAATCTGGCGATGGCAAAGGGAATGCTGTCAAAGAAGCTATTTATGCTGCGAGTCATGATGTTATCGTTATTCTTGATGCCGACTTGGTTATTCCTCCTGAAGAACTTATCTATTTTTATGAAACACTTCTTAGCGGCGAAGCTGAGTTTCTGAATTCTTCTCGCCTTGTTTATCCTATGGAGCCAGGAGCTATGCCGCTGCTTAATCGGCTTGGAAATAGATTTTTTGGTTGGCTCTATAGCTGGTTACTTGGTGAAAAATTGAAAGATCTTTTTGGTGGCACGAAAATGTTTCGAAAATCCGATTATATTAAAATTGATCGGCTGCGTCCTTATTTTCAATCAGGTGACCAATGGGGAGATGTTGATATGTTTTTTGGAGCTGCGAAGCTTTACCTTAAACTTCAAGATGTTCCTGTTCATTACTATGCTCGCCTCCATGGTATTTCCCATATGAGACGTTATAGCTATGCGTGGTTTCTTGTCAAAGCTTTTTTACGAGGTTATAGAAAGTTGAAGCCAGGATTGTTTTAGGGACATGTTTGAAAAGCATGCTTACTACTACAATTTGCTTAAGTTCGGCTAAAAAAACGCTCATCACTACTTGTCGTATCTTTTTGAGGATTTCATTTCGGTATAAAAGTGAGTCATTAAACCGACTACGGTAATTCCCAGAATGATCAAAAATGAGTTTCTTTCATTAATCAATATTCCTCCTAATATGTTGGAGTAATATATCATGAGTGTTGTCAAGGCTACTGATAAAGCTATAGAGAGTACCATTCGCCCTAATACATCGATTTTGTTTTCCTTAAAAAAAACATAACTCCATGCAAATCCCGGAACAAATATTACAAATATGATGCCAAAAACTCCTTTCAAAGCCTCTTTTAATGAGATCCAGTAGGTTAGTATTATGACCGCTATTATCGCTAGGATGAATATGGTTAAAAGTATTTTTATTGATTTTTTCATTTTTATTGAAAAGCTATTTATGTAATCATAGTATGAATACTTTGAAACACTTTTTCCAGTTTTTTCATATTTGTTTCCCAAGTACATTTTTCTTTTACATATTTATAGGCTTTGTTTCTGAGTTTTTCCTTCAGTTGATTATCTGACAGGATTTGTTCGATTTTGCTTGCTAGGTCTTTTGGGTTTTGAACTTCCACAGTAAGTGCCGTTTTTTCGTTTTGTGCGAGTTCTTGAGTGCCAGGAATGTTTGTAGCAATAACCGGCACTTTAAGAAACATCGATTCTATGACGGTGTGTGGTAAGCCTTCATAACTTGAATTTAATATAAAAAGATCAGCATTTATGAGCTCCTGTAATGTTTCTTTCATTGATAGCTTTCCTAAACATTCAACACTGTTTTCGAGCTTCAAATTTTGAATCAGTGATTGTATTGCTTCTTGCTCTGGCCCCTCACCAATAATTTTTAGTTTTACATTTTTTTTATCTTTCAATAAATAAAATGCTTCTATCACGCCGTCTATATGTTTCCATTTCACAAGCCTTCCGATTGTTATAATTTTTTGATAAATATGTTCTTTTGACTTTTTTACGGCATGTAATACTTTTTCATCGATGGAGTTATATATTATTTCGACTTTTTCATCTTTCACTTTGTAATACTTTGTTAGGACATTCTTTAGATACTTCGATGGGACAATTACCTTATCTGTTTTATGGAAAACATATTTTTGTACTTTTATTTTTATTTTATCCTTTAGGCTCTTCTTTGAATCTGATAAGAAATTATCAAGGGTTTTTTCAGTTTTTCTATTGCCGAAAGCCGTTTCCCATACTAAATCACCGACAAATTTTATGATGATTTTTTTTTGGAAAATTTTTGCAACGAGGAGAGACACAAGTCCGACAACATAAGGCCCCTGCGCATAAATTATATCTGTTTGTTTTATGTTTTTTGCTATTGTTTTGAAGAGGGCAAACTGTCTACGTACTGTTCCTAAAAAATTGTATTTTAATCTCACGAGAATAACTTTACAGCCTTCGAGTTTTTTTACTTTTTCTGCAAAAGTCACGACTGTTATCTTGTGTTTTTTTTTTAATCTTTGGCTCAGTTCATATACATATGTTGCAGGCCCTCCAATTTCTGGCGGAAAAATCGGTGTGACAATTAAAATGTTCATTTGATGCCGTAGATATAAAATCCTGCATGCTGATGATGGATTGTATACAATTTGTCTATGAAACGCCCGATGCTCTGGATCTTGTTGAGCACAGGTGTTAGATCCATCATGGTTTGAAAATAGCCTTTTGTAGGAACTATCTGAAGCTCTTTAAAATTTCGAAAAAGGTATTCGACGCCGTCGCGTGTGTAGCGATAATAATCTTTGTAATTTTCGTTTCCGTGATACGGGTATAAAAATGGAAGCCATACTAAAAGCTTTCCTCCTTTTTTGAGTACTCTATGGATTTCATCAACTACTTTGAAAGGATTGTATACGTGTTCTAAAACGGCCTTGCAAATGGCACCGTCAGCATATTCATCCTCAAATGGGAGATCATGAATATTACCAATGATTGATGGATTATAGGCTGCTTGATCGACTGTTAGGTACTTTGTATCTTTAAACCAATCTTTATATGGGGTCATGTCTTTTTGAAATGCTTGTCCGCCTCCTATATCCAGAATTAATTTTTCTTTTGCCAGTTCCCGAAGACAGTTTTCAAAAAAATATTTTGGTTGCATGCTTTATATTTGCTAGAGAGTTCTATATTTTTTAATTAATTTAAGAAATCAAAAAGTTCTTTATGAGACTTAACCCATTTTTCTAACTTTTCTACACCCTCTGGAACGGCTACTTTTGGTTTCCACCCAAACTCCTTTTCCGCTTTTCGAATGTCAGAGACAAACACTGGTTGATCTCCTGGCCTCCAATTTGAAAAACTATGTACAATTTTTGTCCCCATGAATTTTTCTAAAAACCCTAAAAGTTCTAAAAGAGACATTTGATTTTCCGCCCCGCCTCCTATGTTGTAGATTTTTCCTTTTGTGGTAGAGATATTTTCTATGGCCATGTCAAAAGCTCTCACAAGGTCATCGATAAAAAGCACATCTCGAACCTGTTTTCCGTCCCCATAAATGGTAATAGGTTTTCCAAGTAAGGCCGCGATTGTAAACCATGCGACCCATCCTTGATCTTCGATACCAAACTGACGATAGCCATAGATGCAGCTCTGACGAAATACAATAGTTTTTAAACTATATATTCGGGCATAGTCTCGAACATATTGATCGGCCGCGCCTTTAGAGCACCCATATGGAGAATGGAAGTCCAGTAAGCTCGTTTCTGAGATGCCATATGGCATATTTTTGTATTCGTAACGTCCATTTCGCTCAATTATTTCTATATCTTCCATGCCACCGTAGACTTTGTTGCTGGAAGAAAAAAGCAGAATAGCTTCACTTTTCGTTTCACGCATGGCTTCAAGCAGATTAAAAGTCCCGATGGCGTTTATTTCAAAATCTTCGCGAGGATTTGTTACCGATGTTGTTACCGCTACCTGAGCAGCAAGATGAAGAATAATATCTGCCTTTTGCACTGATTCTTTAAGTTTTTTACAATCATGAACAATGTCAGCTTTCACCATTTCCACCCTGTTATTATGTTCTTTTTTGAGCCACTCTATATTCTTATCTGTTCCCTTTCTTGATAAATTGTCAAAAATACTTACGGAACAACCCTTCTTTAAATAATGATGAGCTGCATTTGAACCAATAAAGCCTGCCCCACCTATTACGAGTACATGAACCATGAAATGAAAATTATAAATCCACTATACTGTAATATAGGCTTTCTACCTTTTCAATAATTTTATCCCAACAATATTTCTTTTTTACCAACTCATACGCATTTTTTGTGAGATATTTTCTTTTTTCTTCGTTTTTCATGAGATCTTCCATTGCTTCGCTTAAGCTTTTTGGTTGGTCAGATGGAACGAAGATTCCTGTTTCATCGTTTTTTATGAAGTCTACAATTCCTCCAACTGGACAAGTAATCACTGGCACGCCGCAAGCCATTGCTTCTATAAAAGACATCCCAAACCCTTCAAACCTCGATGGTCGAACGAATATATGAGATCTGTTTAAAAGTTCCGGCACTTGATTTGATTTCAGTGTCCCGAGGAATTCAACACTGTTTTGTAAGCCATATTTTTTTACCATTTGCTTGAGTTCCTCTTTCATAATACCTTCTCCGGCTATTTTAAGACGTGCTTTAGGAAGTTTTTTCGATATTTTGCTAAAAGCTTCAATAAGCGTGTCTACTCCGTTTCGAGGAATGAGGGTTGATGTCGTAGTAATCCAAAATTCGTCTTTTTTCCGATTTGGTTTTATGTTGAATTTTTTTATATCTACTCCATTTGGCACGATCGCTGTTTTGCGTGCTCCCAGTAATTTACATTTTTTCTCTGAATAGTGACTGACGCAGGCTGCAATATCGCCTTCTTTTAACACCGAAGCTGCAAAAGGCTGGATGAGTTCTTGTAGCGCTGATTTGAGTATTTTCGGCACTATTTTACTTTTTATTACAAGTTCTTCTTTGTAAGAAAGTGGATTTTGGACGGTTAAGTATATTGGTATGTTATATTTTTTTTTCAGCTTTCTTGCAATGCAACCAAATGGAAACACTTCTTTGGCGTGCAAAATATCAATATCATTATTTTTAAGAAATTTACTTATTTTTTTTGTGGCGAAATATATATAAAAAAAACTGCAAAAATTTTTCCACATTGGGTACTTTACTGTATGCCATGTAATATTTCTCCCTTTAAAAAGTTCTTTTATTCTATCGTCATTGCCAACAAAAACATGGAGCTTATGTCCTCTTTTTTCCAGTCCTCCTATGATTTCCACGATGTGCGTTTCGGCACCTCCAAGATCGTCAGGATTTAAATCTCCTGCGATAATGAGCACTTTTAATTTTCTTTTAGAGGCCTCTCTAGGGCCTGTGCACACAAAGTTTTTGCGATGGTTGAACAGGAACGTGGTCGGATTCGCGGCGCGAGGAGCGCTGTTTCGCCATTGCGCTCCACAAGCGACGAGCAACAAAGAAGACCTGACAGGTTCCTGTTCAACCCGAAGGGAAGAGACATATTTTGCCCATTTCTGCGTTACTCCTCCTCGATGTGCCTTTGGGCACACCTTCGTCGTCGTTTCTTGAACTGAACAAAATATGTCTCTTCCATCTCTAAAAACTTTGTGTGCACAGGCCCTAATATATTTCATAAATAATTTTAGCAAGTTTTTTCAGTAATGGGCGTGGAATGTAGCGTAAAACTTTCATCGTTTTTTTTTGAATTGATGAAGGTGAAAATAACTTTTTATTTCCAATTCTATAAATAGGTTTTTCTTGGCCTCCGAATCGTTTCTTGAAAAAATGATGAGGAGTTTCTCTCACGGTGCTGCCAAAATTTACTTCGTTGATGTTGCTACTCTCACACGCATATTTTATAACAAAGGCATAGAGTGCGTTGTTTGCCCCGATGCTTAATGCCTTTTTATTTGAGGCGTTTCCCCAAATGTAGAGAGTCCCATTCCATATAAATGTCCAAAGTGCCGCGACGTATTGTCCATCATATTCTGCGAAAAAAATTTTTGATTTATCATGTAAAAAAATACTTACGTTTTGGAAAAAATCTTCATGGTGAGGCAGTGATAAGAGCTTGATCATTGTTTGCCAATAAAGATTGTAGTAGTCTTTAAGACCTTCTTTCGCGTTTTTTTGTAGAATTTTGATTCCCATTTTTTCTGCTTTGTTTATCATATTTCTCGTCTTTTGGTGAATTGTGCCTGTTATAATTTCTTTAAAAGGTCTGGTTGTTTTCAAAATAAAATAACAGAATGGTGCATCAATATACAAAGATTTTTCAAGCAGTGAGTATTTTTTTTCTGTAAAAATTTCTATACTTATTTTTTCTTCGATACTTTCAAGCGATTTTTGTATAAGTTCTTTTGCCAACTCCTCCTGCGTAACCAATGGTCCAGCGAAATCAGTAAATGGAATTGAACTTAGCCTTTTGCCTCCGAACATTCCCAGAGAAAACATTGGAAAAATACCTTGTATTGTTCCCGATTTATCTGCAACAAAATAACGAGGTTTATATTTGTAGGTTTTTTGAAAAATATCTTTCCACTCCCAGAGTTGATATATACTGCCCTCATTTTTTTTTACGAACTCGTTCCATTTTTCTTTATATTCTTGAGATGCCACGTCGTATATTTCTGTCTTCATCGTAATTCTTGTAAACTTTTATTCAGTTCGTTACAAAGATATTTTATATCCCCCTCAGAGTAATCTTTGCGTATAGGAAGATTGATGATACTTTTTGCGAGTAACTGGCTTTTTTTGCATTCTCCTTGCATATATTTTTTAAATTCAGGAAGGAACGCAGCCGCATTATACCACATACGATCGACAAATATACCTTGTCTGCGAAGTTTTTGTACTACATGATCTCTTAAATAGGCATAGTCGGGTTTGAGCCTTACATTTATAGTAAAATATGAAGATTTTCCGACACGAGTTTTTTGCAACACAAAATATTTATCATTCAGGTACTCACCATATAATGGCGCTTTTTTTCTTCGTCCTTCCACTTCCTCTTTTAATTTTATCATTCCATTAATAAATAATTTTTGACTTATTTTGCTTGATTTCTGAATAGTCCACTTTTCTTCTTTCGGTTCGGCTGATTCATAGAGTTTGCTCAAACGACGCAATAGCCTTATCGGCCTTTGATGTGCTGCATCTGTAAAAAACGCTATCTGTCGCAAATCAGATAAAGTTATTTTTGCTCTTTTTAGCGTGTTAAATTGTTTGTCAAAATTATCATTTTTTGTTACAAGCAATCCTCCTCCAGTGTTTGGCAATTGTTTTCTCAGACTTATCAAGGAAAAATCTCCGTAACTGCTAACATAGTGACCATTTATTTCTGAAAAAATGGCATGGGCTGCGTCTTCTATTATTGTTACGTTTTTAATTTTTTTACGAATGGATGTTATGTCTACAGGATAACCAAATGTGTGATTTACAAAAATGGCGTCTACTTTTGAAAAATCTATTTGTTCTAGTCCTGAGTTTTCAATATTGAAATCTTCAAGGCTGCAATCAATAAATATTGGTTCAATGTTATTTCTTCTTGCGACTTCTGGAACGATAGGACAAATAAAAGCAGGGAAAATCACTCTTTTGTGAATGAAATTTCCATTTTGAAACAAAAAATCTAGAGCTGAACGCAGCGCGTTGAAGTCGTAAACCTTTCCTGAAACGTTTATACCGATCTCTTTAAGGACATTTTTAGCATCAAAATACTCTATTTTTTTTGAAAGAGACTGTATCAGTTTGTCACATCTTACGATGGTATCGAATTGCTTCATTTTTCAATAGATTTAGCGAGATCCATCATGTTCAAAAAAGATATATCGAATTTCTTTGTAAGGACTTTGAGTTTTTCCCCTAATCTTTCATAGTTTGTTTCTGAGCAGTACTCAAAACATTTTTCACTTCGCGTTGCTTTTTTAAACTCCCACGGATGCGTTAAAAAAACTACATGAGGGAAAACATTGTAACTCGATTGGTAAGAGATAACTCTTTTTACGTATTTTACCAAATAATCATCTGGCATCCGCAATATATTATGAAGATTCAACACTTGAAAGTCCGCAAATGGAATAATTCCTTTTTTCAAGCGAAAGTGTGGTTTTGGATCAGATGTAACTGGTATGATTTTTGTATTTTTAAATATTTTCGGCAATGGCTTTACGCCAAGAAAGGATGACGGCGATGAATCTATGATAAAATCATTCTCTCCCAATATTTGGTACGTCTCTTTATCAATAACCATATTCGGAGCTCGAAATGATATTGGACGCTTAAGTTCGTGTTTTTTAAAGATTTCTAAACTTTTTTTTATGGCCTT
>CAZTVN010000054.1:0-8658 GCA_964617145.1 uncultured Candidatus Peribacteria bacterium | reverse complement strand
TTTGAACATTTTACAGCCGAAATGATAAAATTGCAGTAGATGGTATGTTTTTCAGCACCTCCTAAATGCTAAACTCATTATAATACTTCACAAAACTTAAGTCAAAACCTCCAGAAGCCGATTTTCGACTACAGCCTTTTCAAGTTCCATTCCAATGCGTTCACCGAAACTTAAGGTTTCTCCATAAAGATAACCAGTAAGAGGAGTAAAACGAGTGCCAGGCGAGCCGGGAATACGCATACTCACATCAAATATAACAATCTCTTCTCTCCCGCGTTCAGCGAAAACAGCTCCCTGAAGGGCAAAAGGCCCAATAATCCCCGGAGATACTTCTCGTTGTGTAAGAGCGACAAATTGCTCTCCAATTTCAAACGCTTTTTCAAGGATCGACTCTTTCGTAGTTACCGCAATATGTCCTGTTTCAATCATGCTTGGTTGAAATGTTTTTAGAATTTCAAGTTGTGTATCGGAAGGCATGCGTAAAAGCCCATCAAGGCTTGTTTGACGACGAATATCAGTGCCCATAAGTTCAAGTTCGTTGCTCAAAGGCGAATAAAAATAATTGAAATTGACCGGTGCTCCAAGGACAAATTCTTCAATAATGGAACAATCAAGATCATTTTTATCTACGATGCCTTGAGCAATAAGTTTTTCAGATTTCTTAAGAAAGTCGTCATAATCGGTAGCGATGAAAAATGATCGCTCGTAACGTCGATCGGCTTCATTGACCTTGACGATAACAGGACTTGAGATATCTTTTGGATGGTCATAAATTTTTGGAATACGAATTCCTGCCTCATTGAGAAGATAATATTGATTTTTTTCTATATCTCTTTCTTCAAGTTTCAGCATTTCTCGGGAACCAAAAATAGGGATTTTGAAATCAGTTTCGATTTTAGAAGGGTTGCTAAAATAAACCCAGAAATAGCGATTTTGAATAAAAATAGTATTTCTTTTGCGCAAATCTTCCTGAATATCGGGTTTTAAAATATCTTCAAAATTTTCAACAAGAATAACATCATCAATACATCCCTTAGTATCGCGTGTTCGATAGTATTTACTGTACGTTTTATCCCTCCCAATTTTGCATACAGCGACCGTTTTTAAACCATATTGTTTCACTCCATGACAAACATCCAAAGCGCTATGCCCGCCAAGCACGCCAATCGTAATACCAGAGAGATCGTAGGTTGAGAGAATGTCAGAAATGTCGGCTCTAGTGATCATGCTTTAGTGATCATAAAAGAAAAACAAAATTAATATTACTCTATCCAAGCACTTTTTCTATACAATCTTGTTCAATCGCCATTTTAATATCACGAGCGATTCTCCGACCTGTACTCATAGGTTCATTGTAGCGAAGCCACGTATAGGGGGAGCCATAAACATAAGGATTGGTCCCTGCGACGATGCGGGCAGAAATCTCAAAAACATAAAAATTGAGATGCGTATCAACTATAGCTTCAAGGCAAAATGGCCCAAAAAGACCGCCTTTAGCCAGTTTCGAGGAGGTTCGCACAACACTTTCTCCCATTTCAAAAATTTCAGTTAAAAGCGATTCACGAACAACAATCGGAATATTTCCCGTGATAGTGTAGCTTGTGAGGATATGAACATCGAGCTGGTCGCGAGCAGCAATTCGGCCAATCGAATCAGCGTTGGATTCATAGCGTTTGTCAAAACTCATCACTTCAAGTTCTTTCGTGACTCGAGAATAAAAATAGTGAGTATAAATAGGCACGCCAACGATGTATTCCTGGATCACGTAGTCATGTTCATCAGGATAATTTTTAATATTTTCGTAAAATTCCTTGGGATTATTGGCGATAAAATAACCACTGCCGCCGGCCGCTCCATGAAATTTAATGATAACAGCACGGTCAATCTCTTCCGGATGTTTGTAAATGCGCGGAAGTTGCAATCCTGCTTTCTCCAGCCATTGACGTTCTTTATTACGGTCGGATTCCCATTCGAGTATCCCTTTTGTGCCATAATGCATGACTTTAAGTTCTTTCATACGTTCATAACCGATATAACTTACGAAAGAACCATGAGGTATAACGATCGCCTTTTTTTTCATGAGATTTTTTTCAATGCGAAAAAATTCATGAAAATTTTCAATTTCAATGATCTCATCGGCCACGCCATAACTTTCATAAGGACGCCTTCGCCCTTTATGGCAAATGCAAATCGTCCCAAACCCCTCATCTTTGGCGCCTTTAAGTATTTGAAGAGCCGTGTGACTGCCAAGCGTCGCTATTTTATAATCACGAATATTCCCCATATACGCAATTTGGACTTTAAGAAAAAGATATTTTCAATAAACATAACAGACTATGTGGAAAAAGTCCAATTTAAATTGGGGTTTTTTCAGGGAGCATTTTTCCCTGTGGAGCAAAATAGAAGCCAATAACTCCATGGCCTTGAGAGCTTTCTAAGCCGGCGTCAGCGGCAACATGAAGAACTCGCGGCCTGTCATCACCAGCTTGTCCACGCAATCGCTTATACTCTGCCGCGATGTCGACTACCCTAAAAGCACTACAAACTCTTGCAAGAAGCTCAGGAGAAATAGTTGGATCATTAACAAGCTTATCAATAGGAGGTACCTCGCCAGTATGTCGTGCTTCCTGGAAAAAAGGCAAACCATCTTCAGGGCATCGCATCGCTCCAAAAACAAGACCACGGTCATCTAATGCTTGAAGATCATGGGCACCATAAGATGGTTCACTATTCCCGTCACAACATTCTATGATAGAAAGAGCTTGATCAAATTGTCCTGGCGAAACACTGATCCCACTCGAGTTCCCAAACCTATCACTCTCACGACTCGCGCCCTCAGACCCAAATCTTCTCCCAACCAAAAATAAACATCGCATCCCTGGTCGTTCTGAAAGTAAACGATTGATGGCCTCAATATAACGAGGAAGCAGCGCAATTACGGCAAGATCACCGTTTACAAATATTTCAGTAGGGATGTAAAGAACATGGGTCACACCAGCAAGACAGATATTTGTTCCAAGACTGGGATACCTACCAATGACATCGCTTTCAGGAACACATTCCGGGATACGCGAAGGAGAAGCATGTTCAGGCATATTCAGAGGGCGCCATTGAACCAAAGAACATCGATAGGTATCATCAGGAGGCTGATGTGAAGCGGTAAATTCCACTTGGGCGGGAATTGTAAGTTGACGGCTCAATTTATGAACTATATACCAAATAAGCGCAGGCAAGAGAGAGGAATGAGCACGAGCAGCTTTAAAATCACAAACAAAATACTGTTGCCCAAAATCCCCAGCAACACGAGTAACAATCTGATGAAGCCCTTCATCATCTTTTTGATGCAAAGTAACAGGATGGGCACTTTCAACATTTCCAGATTTCCTATCAATGAGAAAAACTTTATTTTGGAAGCTTCCATTACCACTATCAAAAGTAATATCCGGTTTTGAGAGAGGAAGAGTTGGACACTCTTTCCCGTCAGCTACAGCCACACCGAGCCCACAACACATACGCACATCACCAGCTCTTGGGTCATGTCCAAATGGTTGTGGAGCGTATGCCCGAGCGAAACCAGAAAGAAGCGGATAAAATCGGGCTCGATCCTCTCCACGAAATTCACCATTTAAAGTCTGTACAAGTACAGCCATAGCTTCTCTGTAGCCGATTAAGCCAAGATCTTTTCTATATTCCAAAGCTTTACTTGAAAAAGTAGAAGCATATACCGTACGCAAAGCTGTCAAAAAACGTGCAAAATCTGCATCAAGATTTCCTGAAAGACCAAAGGGGATACTTTCATAACGTCCAGCAAAAGAAGGAGCTTCTCTTTCGCTCTCATCAGCAAAAGAAGCCACTCCTCCATCTTCAAGCAAACTGCTCGACCGAACAATAAGAGGTTGTTTTTTATCAAAAAATTTTCTAAAAAGCGCTCTCAGCTCGTCGATAATTGCTTCGGGAATTTTGGCCTCCATCCAAGCATCAGAAACAGCCTGATGAGCTTTTCTAAAAACCTCCTCTTTAGGTTCAGTCGCCTTGTCTTCACCAGCTTCCTCAGAAAACTGAGGCTCCTTGTCTTCACCAGCCTCAGAAGAAATTTCATCATCAGAAGGAGTATAGAGATTAAGAAGTTTTTGTGTTACGTCTGCAAGTTCGGGATTTTCCGTAATGATAGTGTTAAACACACCCATACCTACAGGAGCGGAAAATTTATTCCTTTCAAAAAAAGAAGCTGGACCATTTTCTTGAACGGCAGTTCCTCTAAAACGAGGATATCGATTAAAAAAAGATTCATCAAATTCAGGATCAGGACAAGAAAGAGCATATTGAGCGATCATAAGCTGTGCCGCTTTTCGCCCAATACCACCATGAATAAGGCGTCCATATCCAATAAGTTCTTGAAAACATCGAGCAGGGAGAAATCGAAGAGCCAGATCTCCATATATTGGGTCGTTGGGAGCTAATAATAAATGCGCCAAACGCCTTACTATCGAAGCAGCTTCACTATCTGGAGCACGTAAAGGAGCATGAGCCGAATTTCCTCCTTCAAGAGTAACAAGCCTCTTAGCAAGAGTAGGGAGATCTCTTTCTAAGGGCATAGACTCTGGTAGCCCTGAAACACCCTCGGCTCCTGGATGAATAAGTCTTAATGCCCCTCCTACTTCATGGCGGATATCAACACGGGTAGCCAAAGCGTGGCCAGCAACATCACGATCTTCTCCAAGGAGAGCATCTGTTGCAAAAGTTTTCCCACCTCCCTCAACACCCTCAGCGTGCTTACCCGCTTCGACACGCGCTACATCCTCGACAGGAGCTAAAGGAACTGTTGTACCCATGAAATAAAAAAATAAACTTTTTTCAAAGATACAAAAAAAATAAAATATGTCAAGGATATTGTCAGCAAAATGGGTTAATATAGAGATCATTACCACCGCAGGAAGAAGCGGAGCGTGTTTCAGCACCTCCTAAGGAATCAAGTACAACCCTTCGCACCGTTCAATTTCTTGTCTTCCTGATCGAATGCCCTAAAATAGGCTGGGGCACATATATATCCTTTACTTATCAACAAATCTATTTTTTAAAAAATCATGCATCGAAAAATACCAGCAACCATGGCCACTCAACACCCTGATAATGCTTGTGCGACCTATTTCAGCAATCAAAGGTTTATTTCCGCGAACGAAGAAGTAGAAGAATGTTTTCGATGTTTTTCCGAACTCGGAGTGCAGGAATTTATGTGGGATTGGGAAGGAAAATTTGTGGACGAAGGCGTGATCGACCGCCTCTTCAACCAATATTATGAATTTTTTAAAGAAAAACAGTTGGGACGGGATATCTTTTTAACTTTTCGCATACCAAATATTTGGATCGAATCGAGTCATAAATTGCCGAGGGCTTTTATGGGTCTTCTAACCGCGGAAAAAGCAGCAAAAAACTATGGATTACATGCTCCGCCTCTCTTTGAAATTATTTTGCCTATGGCCACCGAGGCTTCTCAATTGATCTATCTTCAAAAAACCTTTGGAAAAATTTCAAAAGCCACTCAGGAAATTTTCGATTTCAAAAGTGATTTTGATATTCTTAATATTATCCCGCTCTTTGAAAAATTTGAAGTTATTGAAGATGCAAAAAAAGTATTACACGAATATACTCGTTTTCTCGAAAAAGAATGTAAGCATAAACCTGAATATATTCGAGTATTCACGGCTCGAAGCGACCCAGCCGTGAATGCGGGTTTTTTGGCGGCAAAACTGGCGCATCGCATGGGGGTTCATCTGTATCATGAATTTGAGGAGGAATCCGGCATAAAAGTTTATCCATGGGTCGGTGGAGGATCGCTCCCGTTTCGAGGTGGAATTAATCCCGAAAATATCGATGCCACAGCGCAAGAGTATCGAGGGGTTTCTACGGTTACGATTCAAAGCGCGTTTCGGTACGACTATCATCTCGCCAAAGTCAAAAGTTCGATTAAAAAACTCAATGAGGAAATTCCGAAAAATCGGAAAAAATATGTAAGACTTACTCCTGAAGAATTGGAAATTATCAAGAATTTTAATAGGATCGCGACCAGTTTTTATCAGCCTATTGTTGAAAGTTCGGCCGATATTATCAATGCCGTTAGCGAAGAATTGCCGTCGCATCGAGAGAGAGTGCAGCATGTCGGACTTTTTGGTTATTCGCGGGGAGTTGGGAAAGTTAGGCTTCCTCGGGCAATTATTTTCACGGGAGCGCTCTATTCACTTGGAATACCGCCAGAATTGATTGGCGCCGGACGAGCCCTTAGCTACGCAAAAGAACATGGATTTTGGGATCTCATTGAAAAATTGTGTCCCTATCTGCGTGCCGACTTTGAACATGCTGGGCATTATCTCAACCGTGAAAACCTTGAACATTTATGCAAACAAAATGACCAATGGAAAAATGTGCTTGAAGACATTGAGGAAATCCAAAATTGCTTGGGAATTGAAATCGGTCCGCAAAAAGCACATCAAATCATCCATCGAAATTTCACATCAAACATTTACCATAAACTTTTACTCAACGAAGACTTCGCCGACGACGCACTCAAAGCCGCGGAAATACGAAAATCGCTTGGATAAAAAACAGCGGAAATTTTCTTTTACGCACTCTTCAAGTACGTTTCAACGGCTTTGGAAAGGCGACTATATGTGTTTTTTCGACGTTCATCGTCTCGATCGAGCGTGGTTAACCGAAAACCAAAATACGGACTGAAAAATCCCGATGCCGGCACCACGCAGATTCCAGTCGCAGCCAAAAGATAATACGTAAATCGCTGATCGAGCGGCAACCCCTGCCTCGAAACTTCGTTCTCAATAAATTGTCGCGCTGCCTCATTTTCAATCGGTAGCGTTTGCTTATCATTTAAAACACCGTCTTCAAAAAGCGGCATCATATAAAAAGCCCCATTGATGCGGTTTACCGTAAGACCTTTTGTATTTGAAAGAATCTCGGCGATATAATTCCCATTTTTTTCAAGTTCTCGATTATAATTTTGATTCCAAGCTTCAAAATCAGGATGATCGTAAATTTCTGACAAAATAAATTGAGGCAGACTCACCGAACAAACCTCCATCAAAATACGTTTTTTGACCGCTTCCGCATAAGCTTTGAAATCCTGATCGAGTTCGACATTGTGAAATTCAAGCCAACCGCATCGTCCACCCGGCCAAGGAACATCTTTGGAAACACCGCGCATCACAATCAAAGGCACGCGGTTATGCGCAATTTCCGTAAGATGAGCATAGGTATGTCCATTATAAACCATTCGAAAATACACCTCATCAGAAACAATCATAAGTCCATATTTTTCAGCAATTTGCACAATTTGTTCAAGAGTGTCCGCGCTATAAACTCCGCCGGTCGGATTATTCGGATTGATTACCAAAATTCCGGTAATTTCAGGATGTTTTTTGATTTGTTCTTCAAGATGTTCAAGATCGGGCTGCCACTCTTCTTTTGGATCCAAATAATACGAAATAGATTCATTCTGCGCCGCAAACGATTCCATGGATGCATGTGTCGGATAACTCGGAGTCGGTTGAATAATGCGACGATTTTTCGGAAGCATGTGATAAATGGCTGAAATTCCGGCTCCGAGACCACTTACAAAAAGCACGTATTCGAAATCAAGTGTTGACGACGGCGAAAAACGTTTCGAATATTCGGTTACCCATTTGCGAGCAGCGGGAAGTCCTCGTGAATGCGAATAACCAAAAACTTTATCCCCAGGTTTATTAACTTCTTTGCAAATAATTTCTTTCAAAAAAGGCGGCACCGGCCAACCCTTCGCAATGGGATCACCAATATTTTCGGACACGAATTGAAAATTTGGATGAAGTTCCTGAAGCTTCTGAGCCGTGTCCACAATCTCACGAATACCGTATTTCATGAGCGTAACATTCGGATTGGCAAGTTGATTTCGCATAATATCGTAAAGAAAATTTAACTAAACCATTAAGGAGGTGCTGAAAAACATACCATCTACTGCAATTTTACCATTTCGGCTGCAAAATGTTCAAAGCTTCTCGACGTATCTTCTTCTGATACGCCTTCGTCGCTTTTCACATTTTTCGCTCGAAATGGTAAAATTTCGTTACAACGTTATGTTTTTCAGCACCTCCTTAAGCAGACTGATAAAAAAAGTACAAAGATAAAATCCCAACAAAAAGAAGATAAAACCCAAAAACTCGCAGGGAGTGCGTTTTTAAAAAACGCATCAAAAATCTTACCGTCAAAAGGCCAGAAATAGCCGCTGAAAGGAAGCCAAAAGCGAGAAGATCGAAGCCGAGATTAAGCCCTCCCTCATTATAAACTTGGAAAGCAGTCCAAATCCCTGCGCCTAAAATCGCCGGCGCTCCAAGAAGAAATGAAAACCTGGCAGCGGCTTCTCTCTTTAATCCGCGAAAAAGCCCAGAAGCGATAGTCGATCCAGAACGGGATATCCCTGGAGTAATGGCTACAGCCTGAAAAATCCCAATAAAAACAGCATCCCAAAGTCGAACATCGCTCCGATTTTTTTTAAAAAATCGAATTTCAACGAGAAAAAAAACAAGACCATCAAAAATCATGGCTAAAACCACGGGAAGGGGATGTCGAAAAACGCTGTCAATCCAATCTCCTAAAAAAACGCCGACAATCACC
>CAZTVN010000053.1:0-8732 GCA_964617145.1 uncultured Candidatus Peribacteria bacterium | reverse complement strand
AATGCGGAGGCAGGACGAAAGGGAAAGCCCCGCCCGCTTTTTATCATTGTGAGCAGTTACCTTGGGAACTGTTTACATAAAATATTCTCGTACGGCGCAAATATCCAAAGCAATCTGATTTTTAAGCGCCTCAGGGCTTTCAAATTTCTGAACATTACGATTTTTTTTATACACTTGAACGTGGACGCTTTCTCCCAAAATACTTTGATCCGAAACAACTTCCCCTAAAAAAAAATCAAGCAAATGAACTTCAATACTCACTTCATTTTCACCAAATGTTTTCGCTACTCCAAAATGCATCGCCGCGTTATAGGATTTACCTTTCAAAACAACACGCGTCGCATAAACGCCATAATCAAGGCTTAAATTTTCAGGAAGGTTTAAATTAATCGTGGGGAAACCCAAATTTTTCCCTCTCCCCTTCCCCGAAACAACTTTTCCAAAAAATTCATACATCATACAAGGACAAAAAATGCTCTAAATTTCGACAAACAGAACTCCGCCGACACGCTAAAAATACTCCAAGATACTAAAATTCAAACACCAATCTTAAATTCCATGCTCAATCAATCCATACGTTGAATCTTCTCTTTTATATACAACAGAAAGTCGGTCAGTATCAGCATTCAAAAACATGAAAAAATCATGACCAACAAGTTCCATCTGCTCGCAGGCTTCATGCTCACTCATCGGCTGAATAGTGGAATATCTCTTACGTTTGGTAATTTTAGGAAAACCACCAAATTCTGAAGGCTCCGGGACTTCACTTTCCAATTTCATTTCTCTGATCCAACGCTCCTGCCTCTTATCCCAATTATTCCAACGACTCTTATAACGACTAATCTGTTTCTTCAATTTTGTAAGGGCGAGATCGATGGCTTCCTCAAATTTCGAAGCATTCACCTCGGCACGAATAACTGCTTGAGGAACAAAAAGCGTAACTTCACAAAGGATCTGATTCCCCCGAGATTTCAATTTATCTGAACGCAACTCCACTCGAAAACGCGAAGATTCATCCCCAACACGGATTGCATATCGAGTGAGATGTTCAAGTTTTTCTCGAAGATACTTCTCTTGATTCTCATGAAGAACCATGTTGTTCAGATTGAGTTCCAAATGGATCGTAGAAGAGACATGCATAGAGAAAAAGTTAAGAAATACGAACCGTCATGTTAGAGGCAAGATCTTTCAAAACAGCTTCGGGATTTTGAGCTTTAGTCACTCCTGAAGCCAAAAGCACACCACACGCGCCAAGTTCAAGAGCGATCCTAAGATCATGACCATTTTTTACACCAGCGCCCACAAGAACTTTTGAAGGATGGCAAAGGCTAACAGCATCAGCGACAATATCAGGTTTTGCCGTTGAAACGGAAATATCCCCACCGATGAGTTCAGGGGGTTCAAAAGCGACGAGATCAGGCTTAAATTGACAAATTTCCGCGCATTCCTGAGGAGTTTCAGCGCAAACAATGGTAAAAAGTCCAGCCTCTTGAGCGCGACGAATAATGGAAGAAATCTTAGAAAAATCAACACGATGCTCTGAATGATTGATAAGTGTCCCCGATGCTCCAGCCTTTCTCACGGCTTCAGAAAGAAGATATCCCGTATGAGCTCCAAAAGAGATATCATCGACATGTTGTGCAAAAACAGGAATACTCACCTCTTGAGCAATACGATAAATATCCGTCGCCTGAACCGCAACGACAAGATTAATACCAAATTTTTGAGCAATTTTCTCGTGTATCTGAGCAAGACTCAATGCTCTTTCACCAGTAGCGCTCTCATAGGTCTTAAAATTCGTCACAATGATGGGAAGTTTCATAGAAATTAATTAATAAAGATTACCTATCTTTCGATCTTCGCGTCTTTCCGAAATAGTAGTCAATTGCCCATGTCCAGGATACACTATTATATCACCTTGCATTTCTAAAATGGTATGGATACTTTTCATAATCATGTCGTAATTGCCGGAAGGGAGATCTGTTCGACCGATACCGCGAGCAAAAAGCGTATCACCAGCAAAAAGCGCCTGAGAAGGATGCTCTAAAGCACGATCAGAAATAAGTATACACATCGAACCAGCCGTATGACCTGGAGTATGAATAAGGCGAATACTGAGTGAATCAACCTGAAAAGTCTCACCCCCAGAGACTTTTTGCACATGACCGATCTTAGGCAACGATTTTTTCACGAAGAAATTGGGTGGATTTAAAAGCCCTTTTTCAACAATTTCACATTCAGCCTCATGAACAACGATTTTCGCATGGGTTTTCTCATAAACAGGCATGAGGCCGAGAACATGGTCAAAGTGGGTATGAGTGAGGAAAATGTAGAGGATGTCATAACCATGTATAGCCTTTAAAATAGCGCCAGCATTATCACCGGCATCAATAAGGACTCCTGTCCGAGCCTTTTCATCAGTAACAATATAGGTATTTTGCTTTAAATCGCCTGTTACAATTTTACGTATTTTCATGAAAGATGCCATTTGATTTTAGAACTTAATCAGCCTCAATTCTATTGTATCAAAAAAGGAAAAATGGTAAAATAATAAGATAAAATTTTTATTTTTCTTATGAAAAATTTGAGATATTGCTTGTATCGATATTTTCCCAATAACGAAAGATGGGTATACTTTCGAAAAGGCAACGAAGGAGAAGGCTCTTTACGTAGCAGGCTCAATTTCGGTAAAATAAGTGGACGACCTGACGAAAGTGCTGATGAAGGAGTCGAAAAAAGGGATAATGAGCCAAACCTCGCGGACAGACTTGATATGCCTTTAGCTTCTGGAGAGGAACATGATGAAAAACCAAAGGAAGAAGATCCTCCGTCATCCGGCTTAAGTCTTGCTCAAAGACTTGCTCCTATTCCAGGAACTCCAGAAGCTGAAGCTAGAACGCCTTTAGCAGCAAGAACCGAAACAAAAATAGAAACAACAATTCAAGAACACATTGTTCAAACGAATGAAACTCCTCAAAAAATTGCGCAATTCTATGGCATCACATTTGAAGAACTCGCAAAGCAAAACCCGGGGAAAATTTGGGTAAAAGAAAAAGATAAAAAAAATTACCAAAAATATGATCCAAAAAACACAATCTCACAAACTGGACACCCTATGTTCGGACAGGAGATACTTTACAAATAACCAAAAAAACCGAAGTTACAGTAGAGATTTCGAAAGAAGAAGCCGCAGCACGGATAACAGAAGCAACACATAAAGCAGAAGAAAGGATAAGTCAAGCAGTGCGAAGAAAAATACATACAGAAAAACGCCTTGCCGATGATGCATTAAGACAAATGTTCGAAAGACAAGACTCATACGACACATTGCTAAAAATGGAAAATGAATCAGCAACAATTTCTGATCCTGAAATCAGGAAATGGGGCAAAGATGATTGGGATACGCAACTTCACAATCTCAACTATGGCGATGCGATTTCAAATCATATCAGAAGATCAAAAATCTACCAATCACAGGGATTAGCAGGCTTTGTGGATGTCCTTCAAAAAGGACAAAACAATCGAATCTTTTTTGAGGATATAGTCAAAAAATACCTCGGAAAAAACACAAAAGATTTTGTAAAAGAATTTAAAGACTTAAAAGCGAAGTTCGATCCTGAAGCAGAATTAGCCGAAAGGATAGATGCCTCAAAGAGAAGATTAACGCCGTATCAAGAGGCCATGAGCGAAGTTACAGCGCTTTACAGAAAAATTCAAGACATTGATGATAATGCGGCTCTCTCTCTTGGAGAAAAAATAAATAAAAAAAGTGGAATTTTTCAACAAATAGAGGAAGCGATAGAAAGAGTAAAACATGCCACTGATCTGTTTGAAAGCGAAGAAGATAAAGAAAAATTCGAAACCTATCTTCGTTACCAAGATTTCATCATTACAACTCACGAACTTATGAGTCTGCTACCGATCTTAAGACTCGTGCCAGAAGAAGAACGCATCCCAAGAGAAATAACCAAAAAACCAGAAACACTTATAGAAACAACAGACAATCCTCCTCTCGAAGCGCTCAATAACATTTTTTCTAGAACAGATAATGGACCACCACTTTCAAGAAATTGGTTTCAAAAAATAGGGGCAAAACTTCTTCCTGCAAGAATCTATGAACCCAAAAACCGCTCGATTGAAATGGCTGGGACGCGCCGAGGCAAAGGTTCGGAAGCGGAACAAACGACCTTACTTGAGGGCTATGATTCAGAACGAAGCGCCTATGAAAGGATTGTCCTCAAAAGCTATAACCTGGAAACAGGTCAAATAAACCCAGAAATTATAATAGATCAACTCAATTACTATTTTAACCTTGGAGCAACAACTGCTTTCTCTCTTCTAAGCGACGGAAGAGAAAATCGCCATTTTCCTGAACTGAATGACCCTGAAAAAAGAAAAAAATATGAAGCAATATTCGAGAATCCCCCAACTATTGAGAATGCAGAGGATCTTTTGGAACTTGCAAATCAAGAAAATTTCAAAGAAATAAAAGAATTGATCCAATTTGGCTACGTGATAGACGCATGGATGAGGCAAGGATTGCAAGAAAGCGTTCAAACAGAGTTTGAGCCAAAACTGGTAACAGAAACACTCGACGAAGTTATAAATATTTTCTATGGTGAAGGCCCTATTTCAGAAGAAAAAAGGGCAGAAATTCAAGCTGCTGTGCAGGAAGCTCTCTTGGCAGGAGGAGTCATTATAATGGATCGAGGTGGGGATGTTCTTGGCGGAAGCGCTGGAGCTTTTGCTAAAGTTATTGATATTGAAATCGGAAAAAACCAAAAAGCACAAATAGAAGTAGTCCTTGGAGGAACGACTGAAATGAAACCAGCAGGAATGGTATTGGCGGAAGTCGATATCGATCGCAAAGATAAAAAAGCACTCTATGTGAACTTTATACCTGCTATACCACATCAAATCGTAAGTGGCGGCTTACAATGGCCAGTACTTAAAAGATATAGAGCGCGACTTGGAGGAGGAGCAGAGATAACAAGAGGGATCCCCGGAGTCGAAGGTGAAATACGATGGGATCCACAAAGAGCGGTTGAAGCAAATCTCGCTCTGCTTAAAGCCGATCCAGAAACAAGAAAAGATGCGCAGTACATTTTAGAAGTGATAGGAGATTACTTAAATAGTGATGACGCTACGGTTGATGTTGGAGGCAAAGCAATCCGCCTCACAGAAGAACAAAAAATGATCGTCCTTCAATCCGTAACAGAAAACTTGAGCGATCTCATCGAAAGAAGAGCCATAGAAGGGACAAACTCTCCACTGATAAGCGGATTTGGGATAAAAGCAGCCGTCTCGGGAGCACTCATACTTCCCTATTTTTATATCAATATCGGAAAAAAAACACTCATTGTCCGACATTTTCAAGATGAAAATCCTCTACTCCAAGAAGAAGACATAAAAAAACAATTAGAAAAAGCTCATGGAACATATATCGAGGCAGGGGAAAGATTAAAAGCCTCACAAAAACCACAGCAAGTAACAACGACAGGAACAGTAGAAATCGGAAGAGATGGGAGACTTCAACCAAATCTCGATACAAAAACCAATCTCAACATACCACCATTACAAGAAAGTGCTATCAAAGATCTTCCAACCTATATCCAATCAATAAACAAGAGCCTGAAAAAACAATTTGGTATCGAGCTCATTCCAATTGCGACAACAGAAGGAAAAATAAGAGTGGAGGTAAAATTTTTAGGAGTCACAGGACGCGTGAAAGTATTGATAGATCCGGAAGCCTCTCATCGTCTTTTAAGATCGGAAGACGGTCAAAAACTCTACATAAATATCGATACAAATTCAAATTTTATTGTGCAAAGAGAAGATCATCAATTACCATTTATCGAGCAAGGATACACTCACGAAACGATATTCACGATCACCGATGATCCGACGGGGAGCAAGATAACCAGAAGTTTGATAGAAAGCGAAGAAGTACCAACATTTCTGGAAACTCGCACAAGCCCGACACATCTTGATACGCAAGATCGAGTGTGGGTTCAAAGAGGAACGAAAGAACATGGAAATCTTCAAACCATTATTCCAAAAGATTCTCCCCATACCGCTCAAGAAAGAATATTAGGACTCTCTGAAGATGAAACAAGACGAGTGGCTGAAGTAAGAGAATCTCAAAGTGTCATTGAAGAAGGATTCAAATCTTTGATGGCAAGAGAAAGCGTTCCTACCATTGATAGAACAGCATTTCGACGTGAAGTGAACGCGTTGGCTCAAAAATTACTCGTTGATCGTGACTTTAGCACCATATATTACTTGCTCAGTACCAACGGATTGCGGTATGTAAAAAAAACTGGAGAAGTGATCGAAAAAGACCGAGCAGGACAGGAAGATTATGAAAAGCTTATACAAGAAATAAATAAGGAAGCTCAAAAAAATCTCGGCCGAGAACTCAATAACGATGAACTTCAAATCATGTTAGAAGAACTCATGCATGAAAGTCTTATCAAAGCGAAAGAAAAACGAGATTTCTTAAAAGATTATACCTATTTTTTCCCATACATGCTCATGGCCCTTTTTCAAAAAAATGGTTATAACATGACCTTTGAAGAAGCTAAAAGGATTACGGATAAATATCGTGAACAATTATCAAAAGGAGGAAGAGCTATGCTTGAAACAGGACATCCATTAAAAGAAGGAACATTCGTAAGCAATATCGTTGGACGATACGAACACCCTGGTATTCGACGCGTGGTGGTAACGAAAGATTCTCCGATTCGAGCACTTCTCGAAATGAGCATTGAAGAAATCGAACCAGATCCAGAAAAACGCACAAAACTCCGAGCCGCACTCCTTCAAGCACATCTTCCCATAAATACCGAAAACCAACGAAAATTTCTTTTGAGCGCCTTACCACTAAAAGTGTTCAGACACTTCGGCCCACTCCTTTTCACGGGAGAAGAAAATCGACTACTTATGGAACTTTATAAAAAAATTGATCACGACGAATCCTATTTCCCAAATCCAGAAGAATCGAAAATATACGAAAAACTCAAAAAATTAGTACTTGATATCCGAAAAACCGAGATAGAAAAAGGAAAAGGGGGGAAACTCGAAGTACCAGGTGCATTTGGCGAAAAATATACCATCGAAGTAACCGACCTCCCGGAGTTTTGTATTACGGCGCAATGCGCCAATCCCTCTATTTGCGGGGATGAAAATCTCGTGATGTACATGACACCAGAAATTGAAATGCCTGGCGGAGCCTATGGAGCAAAAACCAATTTCGAAGTAACAAGCCGTCCAAAAGGCCAAACCCAATTCTTAAATGCAGTTTTGGGGGTAGGAGTAGTAGAGACACAAGAAGCTGGTCCTCCTGGAGAAGAAAAAACCCCAGAAGAAGGTGTCCCAGAAGGAGAAGAAGAAGGCGGTGGGAGAAAATAAATTTTTAAAATAAGAGTCATTATGTCTTTATTCTGGACAAAACTTAAAAAATTAAGTATAATCACCCTCCTTATCGGGGTTCTTTTCTTCATAAGTGGATGCACTCAGACAGATAACGAAGAGAAAATAGAAAATAAACCAGAAAGAGGGATACAAAATGAAGCAAAAAACCCCAACATAAGAAGGTAGTATGAAAAAACCAACTTATAGAAGAAAAAAAAGGCTATTGCCACAACGTCGAACGATAATCTTATTTATATGGCTCATAGCGGTATTTTTGGCCGTAAGTTCAGTATTCGCTGCACAAGGAGACTTTTCACCAAGCAGAAATGGCATTACAAGAAGTCAATATCCAAACGGCCTTTCTTATAATGAATTTAATCTTTATACGGATAATTATGCTTTGTCTTATATGCGTTTTTGGTGTGACGAAGCAACAGAAACAAGTTGTAAAAACGTAAAAAATTACCAAGATGAGAGAGATTTTGCAACAGCGCGAGATCTCGATAACAACGATTCCCGTTACTATCATACACTCAACGGAATCAAGACTGGAGATACGATAAGAGCTATGTTTTATTATCACAACAATGCTCAAGAAACAGCTGATAACCGATATACCGCAAAAGACGTAACAATCGATATCGACTTCCAAAATCCAGAGTCCTTGAAAGGACATCTTTCCTGTTCAAATTGCAAAAATTATAAAAATATCTACGACACTGCCACACTCGATCTTCCTGATAATATCGAATTTCGATATGTCCCAAATAGTATCGTTATCGGGAGTCCGTCATTTGGTGACGACGGGGATGATTGGATTGAATTAAAAGACAATGATTCGAGACTGACTATAACGGATACAAAAATCACGTATCGAGATGGTGATGTGCCAGGTTGCTATCCAAATAATCGTTACTTTTATATCGATTTCATTGTCGAAGAAAAAGAAGCCCCTCTCGAATGTGAACAAATCAAACTCAATCCCGATTCCGCTATGATCGCCAATTTTTTGGACAACAATTTTGAATCGACGAAACCAGTAGCATTCAAGTTAAAAGATATACTTCCAACAAATTGGGATGGATCTTTTAAATGGACTGGAGAAGATGGCGGAAGCTTTACAGCTCCAGGAAGTACATTTCGATTAACCACAACTACAACGAACAGTAAAAACGATAACGTCAATTTCTATGCAGACAGAGAAGGCTCAAAACTGCGAGTCGAAGCATCGGAAAATCCATCAATTTGTAAAGATTATGTCGTAGTTGGGGGAGAATGTGGCGACGGACACGTTTGGGAAGGAGAAGAAGAATGTGATG
>CAZTVN010000052.1:0-8858 GCA_964617145.1 uncultured Candidatus Peribacteria bacterium | reverse complement strand
AATCCTGTGCTTCCTCTTTCGTTCGTTGACTCAACGTAACTCCATGAACGTCGTCCCATCCTCTTGTTTCTTGTATGATTTTTTTTCCTTTTTCAATGGTTTTAATTTGACGGTTGATTTCGTATATTATGGCTTTTTCTAAAGCTTTAAAAGAATTCAGATTTTTTACTTCCACCTTTGTGCCAAAAGTTTGAATTCCCTTTTTTCGCACTGAAACATTGATGTCAAATCTCATCATCCCCTTCTCCATATCGGCATCGGAGCTTCCAAGATATCTTAATATTTTTTGAATTTCTTTTGCGTATTGCACGGCTTCTTTTTCATTTCGGATTTCTGGGGCAGAGACGATTTCCATAAGCGGAGTCCCTGATCTATTAAAATCACATAAAGTCCCTGAATTTACGTGTGTTAATTTTCCCGCATCGTCTTCTAAGTGGAGCCTTTCAATGCCAATTTTTTTTATTTCATCATTTATTTCGATTTCTACATAACCCTTTACACAGATCGGTTCATCATATTGAGAGATCTGAAATCCTTTTGGAAGATCGGGATAAAAATAATTTTTTCTATCAAATTTTGAAAAATTTGGGAGAGTTGCATGAAGCGCAAGTCCCGTTATTAATCCTTTTTGTACGGCCTCTTTATTTATCAGCGGCAAAGTTCCTGGAAATCCCATGCAGATTTCGCATGTGTTGATATTTGGTTCATGACTAAAAGAATCGTTATCGCAACGACAGAACATTTTTGTTTTTGTGCTTATTTGTGCGTGTATTTCCAATCCTATAACCGCTTCGTAAAGATCTTTCATGGTATTTTAAAATTTGCGTTTATTATATCATAGCCCATTTTTTCATCAATTTTTCTATTTTTTTTTCTTTTTTTTATTTTTTTTTATTTTTTTCTTTAATTGTAATAATGCCCGGAGTTTGAAAATTTTGTTTTTTGAAAATTTCCATTGCTTCCTGTACTGGAATCTTTTTTTTCTTTTTTAGACGTTCTTTTATGATTTCTTCATGGCAAGTAATCATTAGGAGTTTATCTATGAATTTCCCGAGAAATTTTTCATTAAAATCGATAGCTTCTATCACCATGTGCTGTTTTTTGTGTTTATCGATAATTTTTTGAATTTCATAGGTAACGAGCGGATGAATGATTTTATTCAGAATGACCAATTTTTTTTCATTATTAAAAACTACTTTTCTCAATTTTGATCGATTTACATTCCCATTCGATAAAAGAAACTCGGGACCAAAAAAGTTTTCAATTTTTCTTGCTCCCAAGGCTTTTTTTTCATAGAGTTTTTCAACTACTTCGTCAGCATTTATAAAATAAGCTCCGTTTTTTTCAAATATTTTTCCTGAAGAGGTTTTTCCTGCACCGATTGGACCTAAAATACCAATAATCATGATCTTTACAGCGATTATCGCTCTGTTTGAAGCATTTCTGTTAACATATTTTTGAGGACTTCGTGATCCCTTCTACTTTTATTTTGCATGAATTTTTCTTGGCACCCTAGAATGAGTTTTGTAGCTCTTTTTGGGCGTAATGCTTTTTTCATGGTTGTTGGTTTTGGGCTTCCAAATCGCGAGATAGTTATTTCGCCAAATCCAAGAATGGTTGGCATGACCCCCTTCATATTATAAGAAACTTCTTCTATCGTTTGATACTCAACTCGGCTGAATTCTTTATCAAAAAAACCGTTCCAAGAACAGACAATTATCCCTTTATTGGTGATAAGCCATGCATCGAAATACCAATCAAAAGCGGTATAAAAAAGTTTGAGTGTTCCTACTATCCCCCATGCCAGTGAAAGCCATTTCATTGGCGGAAAAAGGTAGTAAAAAAGAGCAGGGAGTACGATTCCCACAATGAATACTTTCATAAGCTGAGCATGGACCGTTACAGGGTGTTTATGCAGAACGTATTGAATACTCTCTGCTTTTTCGAGACTTCCGCGGAAAACAAAATTAGCTATAAACATATTTTTTTGATAGATCAATTCAACCTTTATTCTATTCCAGAAAGATTTTCTTGTAAATCTTCACTTAAATCGCTAAAGTAGCCTTAAGTTTAAGGTCTTAATTCACCATGAAAGAAGAAAAAAAGATTACCTATGATTGGTCAGATGATGAACTTTCATCACATGTAAAAACCAAAAAAGGGAATAATTATCATCGTCATTCCTCATTTTTCAAGGATGTGTTGTTTTTTTTGGTCGATGTTTTTTTGAATGCGATTATTATTGTTGGATTGGTTTTTATTATTCGAGTGTATCTTTTATCGCCTTTTCGTGTTTATGGTCCTTCTATGTGCAATACCTTAAATTATGTCGGTTCTCAATGTTTGAGAGAAAATGGCGAATATATCATTGTGAATAAAATTGTCTATCGCCAATTTTATGATTTTTCTTTTGGAAAACCTCAGAGGCTTGATATTTTGGTTTTTCGGCCTCCTCAACTTACTGATGATTTTTACATTAAACGTATTATCGGTCTTCCAGGAGAAACGGTAAAACTTATTGAGGGGTATGTTTATATTTTTAACGACGAACATCCTGAAGGCTTTAAACTGGATGAACCTTATTTGAGCAGTTCAAACCAAGGAAATACACTGCCTCATCGTCGAGGATATACTGCTTTTGAGGTTCCTGAGGGTTCTTACTTTGTTTTAGGAGATAATCGACGTTTTAGTAGTGATTCAAGACACTGTTTTAGTGATTTTGGCTGTACTTCACTTGATAAAGCCTTTGTTCCGTTTAAAAATATTGCCGGCAAAGCATGGATTTCTCTTTGGCCGTTTCATATGATGCGTTTTCTTTAAGAACATTTTAGGGCCTGTGCACACCTTCGTCGTCGTTTCTTGAACTGAACAAAATATGTCTCTCAGCTTGTTCCTTTCGATGTGAAATATAGTTCAATGAGAACCATCATAATGACAAGAAGAAATCCTGCCCACCATGTCAGGACATCGAGAAGAAGCAATATTAATGCCCCCGTAATGCAGAGTGTTATTAAAACCGCTTGACGCAGAGAAGTATTGAGTTTATATATTGGAAGTTCTTCTTTAAAAAGCCATTTTCGCAGGCTGTAACCCACAATAGTGAAGGTACTTGCGCATGCGAAAAAAAAACTTAAAAAGAAGAGTAATAAGGCGATTTCTGTTGTTTCAAATGGGTTGAGCTTTTTGAGTACCAAAATTAGCGCTGACCAACTGAAAATGCCTGAAATGATCGCTGATGTCAGATAGCCTTTTCGAGTCATACCATTGTCTAATAATTTCTCGTACCTTAGTACTTTATCATTAAAACATAACGTTGTAACGGAACTTAATTTTCTATCATGTCGATTGCTCTACAATTTTCCAACGTATTTCTTTCTCGAGTCGACCTGGAATTGTAAAACCTGCTGCTTTTTTGTGTCCCCCACCTCCAAAAATTCCTGCAATTTCTGAAAGGTTAATATCCTCCCTTTGAGTTCGGAATGATCCTTTAACATTTCCGTTTCTGTCTTCCGTTAAAAGGAGGCTAAATTTTGTATTTGGTACGGAATTCATAAGATCTATAATTCCCGCGACATCTTCATGAGAAGCCCCAATATCTTCCAAATCTTTTTCACTTACCACAGACATAAGCACCCCTTCCTTGTTTATTTTGATATTACTTAAGATTTTTCCCCATATTTTCATAGTTGGTAGTCCAATTTTTTGAAAACACTCCTTCGATATTTGTCGAAATTTTCCTCCGCGTTTCACGAGTTCAGAAGCGGCTTTATATACTTCGCTTGTGGTATTGGAGTGCATAAAACTTCCTGTGTCCGTATAAATTCCTGTAAGAAGACATGTCGCAATTTCTTTTGTTATTTTCAGCTCTAAAAATTCGAGGAGTTTATGAATCAAAAAAGAAGTTGATGCGGCCTCTGGCACTACTAAATTTATTGTTCCAAATAAGTCATTTGATGGATGATGATCGATGTTTATTATAGTTCTTTGAGTTTTTTCAAAAATGTTTGGATATTTTTCATGATATTTACTCATGTAATAGGCTCCGCAATCCAGAACTATGATTGTATCGTATTCCTCAAGAATGAAATCGTTTTGAAGCTTTTCAATATTAGGCAGAAATGCGAGAAAATTTGGCGCGGAATCGACACAAGCCATCTGAACGTTTTTTCCAGCATTTTTCAGAGCAATGTAAAGTCCACAACTTGAACCGAGAGCATCTCCATCAGGTTTTTTATGGGTAATAATCAGGAGCTTTTCCGCTTTTTCAAAAGCTTTTTTGATTTGGAACATAATTTCTTTTTTGTTTGTGGAATCCATTTTTGTCACTATAAAGGAGTGTATTGTACATGAAATTCTTTTAAGAAATCAAGGGCTTAAGGATGTCCCAGATTCTAAAATAAAACCGACCACTTTGGATAGAATGTAAATGAAAACAACGCTCTAACCCAAAGTGATTAAAAATTTGTGAAACTATGTAGTGGCATTGTAATATGTTTGTGATTTATGATTTTCTCACGAAATTTTTATAATTTGAAGTTTAAGGATGCTCGTCTCGGCCTATCTTTAGATAGTTGCCATGGAGGAGCATATCGTAATAAACTTGTTTTCTTTGGGACTTCTGAATTTGCTGCACCGAGTTTACAAGCTCTTTTAGATTCTCCCAAACACCATGTTTTGGCTGTTTTTACCCAGCCGGATCGACCGAAGGGGCGTAATTATCTCTCCTCTTCCTCGCCTGTAAAAAAGATAGCTCAAGACTTTAAGATTCCTGTTCATGATGGAAATTTTTCAGATATTTCTTCTCTTCTCCATAGTCTTCAGCCCGATCTTGGTATCACGATTTCTTTTGGTCGTATTTTACCTAAAGACATTCTTACTATTCCTTGCTTGGGTTTTATTAATGTTCACGCCTCTTTACTTCCAAAATATCGTGGTGCTTCACCCATTCAAGAGGCTCTTCTTCATGGAGATGATGTTACGGGCATTTCTATCCTTCAAATGGTTCCAGAACTCGACAGAGGGCCTCTTATTGCGCAACAAACTCTCCCTATCGATAGTTTCGATACCGCTTGTTCTCTTTTTGAAAAACTTTCTCGTGTTTCTTCGAATTTTCTTCTTCATACACTTACGAAAATTTTAAATGGAGATATTATCCTCACACCTCAAGACGAATCAAAGGCGAGCTTAAGCCGAAAAATTTCCAGAGACGATGGTTGTATTGATTGGCATACTATGACGAAAGAACATATTATTAGAATGTTTCGAGCGTTTGATCCTTGGCCGGGTATTTACACTTTTTTTCGTGGCAAACGTCTTAAAATTCTCGATATAGATTTTGTCCCTCAAACATCTGATCATTATTTTCAGGGGAATATCACTCCACAATCGCCCGGAAAAGTTTTTCTTGGAAATCAAAACACCATTTTCATCTCTACTCAAAATGGTGTTCTTTCTTTAAGAAAAGTTCAATTGGAAGGGAAAAAAACGTTGGAAATTTCTGATTTTATTCGAGGATATCCAGATTTTTTAGGAAGTTTTCTGGGAAAGAGATAATCTTAGGGACATGCTGAAAAACATCCTTACTACTGCAATTTGCACACTTCGGCTACAAAACGTTCATCGCTCCTTGTCGTATCTTCTCCTGATACGCCTTCGTCGCGAGTTCACGTTTTTCGCTCGAAGCGTGCAAATTTCGTGACGAAATTATGTTTTTCAGCATGTCCTTAGTAACTGCTCACAATGATAAAAAGCGGGCGGGGCGTTTCCCTTTCGTCCTGCCTCCGCATTGAGGAACCTCTGAAAAACTATCTTCTGACTGCAAATTACAAATTTCGGCTGCAAACTTTTCAGGCCTCCTCACCGTATCTATATCTGATACAGTTTCGTCGGCCTTTAAAATTTTCGCTCGAAATTTGTAATTTTCGTTACAAAACATAGTTTTTCAGAGGTTCCTTGACCGTCCATCCGCTCATTTCTTCTGATAACGCGATTGGCAGACGCGTTATCAGATAGTCACTCGCGGGGACGGTTCCCAGTTGCTCGGCAATGTCCTTAAGGGAAAGCCCCGCCCGCTTTTTTACCCCCATTGATTCCTTGTGAGCACCTCCTTAAGTAAGGTAAGTTTTTCAGATCTTCCTTATCGTTTTAATACTGTGACTTTTTGTAGAAGTATCTATTTTTTTTGCGAGTAACCCAATGATCGTTACCAACAAAATTTGTCCTTCATGTATGGTGATAAAATAATGATCGAAGAGCATAATTATAGTCACTGCCGTTAAACATAAAAAAATAACCACGGTTTCGTCGCGATGTTCACGTTTTGAAAATTTTTTTCTTTCAATATTTATTTTTTTGAAGGCATATATCAAAAATGTCATTGTGAGAACGAGTCCTATTATTCCTAATTCGGAACTTATAAGAGCAAATATGTTGTGAACGGGCTGAATTTCCCATGGAGCTATTTTTACATCTACATATCTTTGAAGATCTCGAGTAAACGCCCCTACTCCTTGACCAAAAACTGGTGCGCTTTTTGTCATATTATATGCTCCTTCAAGGTAGAGTAACCGTTCTGAAATTGCTTTTTTATCATTCAAAATATTAAAACGTTCTTTCCAAGCAGGTATACTTTCAATATTTATTATCGCAGCAATAAAGATTATCAGACACAATCCTCCAATCATTTTTATTATTGTTTTTTTCTTTATTTTTGGCGTAAAAACAGATATTTTCATAAACATTATTCCTGCCAATAAAGCTCCTCCAAGCCCTAAAAGTGCTGATCTTGAAAATGTCGAAAAAAGGCCGAGTATTTGTGTTATTGTAAGAAAAGTGCGCAATTTTATATTTTTGATTGTAAACCATGTAAAAAAGAGACTTAAAACAATAAAGCCTCCCAAGATATTTGGGTGTGGAGTTGTCCCATAAGAACGGATCAATTTCGTTGAATTGAGAGCAATTTTTGCAATTCCCTCTTGTTGGACAGAAAGTAAGGGCTCTCCGAGAAAATGAAGTCCGATTGAATGTTGTGAAGCAAGTTGTAAAAGTGCCAATACGCTTTGCACGGAAATGCTCCCTATAATTGCTAAAAGGATTATTTTTATTGGAGCTACTTCATTTAGAATAAGCATGTAAAGGCCAAACCACTCAATGCTTCTTAGGAGTATTGTGAGAGTATTTTGTTCATTCACCCCTTTCATAATGGAGTTTATCTCGATAAGTATAAATGTTATAAGAAAGAGCAATTGAATGAATTTTGGACCGAAATGTACGGTTTTCAGAGGATGTCTGATGAGATATATTCCGTAGATAACAAACGATATTATTAAGAGAATGTCGGTAAAATATATGGCAATATTTTGATAAAAATCGAAATGCCCGCTTAAGAAAAATTCTGGTAAAAATATATTTTTTTTGATTTGGAATGGTAGCGCCACAAAAAAACTTATCATCAAGCCTTTTAAGGTTTTTTCTAATAATCGATCCATTCGATCCATTTATTTTACTTTTATTTTAGAATAGAGTCCTTCTTGAGGAATAAGTTTGTTTATTGCTTCATTTGCCTGCATTAAAGCTTCGTTTGCAGATTGTCCATTTAAGATCTGTTCAATTACTTTTTCGAAAATCTTCTCATAGGCCTCGCTGTCGGCCATGGGGATACTTTTTGCAAATCCGAGTTGGGAGGCGAATACACCGTAAATGGGGTCTTTTATTTGTTCTTCAATAAGATCTCGGCGAGAAGTAGGACGATGTGTTTTTTCGTTATAATATTGTATGTTTTCTTTTTGTGATAAAAAGATGAGGAATTTCCATGCTTCTACAGGATATTTTGTCGTACGAGAAACGGTTTCAGCAAAATAATTTGCGTAGGTATCAGCAGGGTAATTTGTTTCAGATGGATTAAAGATTTGAGGGATTTGGGCTACTTTAATGTCATTTTTATTTATGTGAGGAAGTCCAAGACTTTTTAGTTCCTCAATTTCGTTGACAATCTGCTCATAGAGATAAGAGTAGCCAATTACCATCGCCACTTTTCCTTTTGCAAAGGTTTTTAATTCTTTTTCTGGACTTGAAGCATCGCTCAAATAAATATTCCATGAATAATTTTTATTTGTCGGCAAAGCGAAACTCGTAAAAAGATTTACCGCTTCAATGGCTGGATACCTTTTTGCTCCTGTTTCTGTAATTCCCTGAGACTGTGTGAAAATAGCTTCGTTAAAATCTTCATCATAAAATTGCGTTTTGTTCTGGAGCATCAAAAGATAGAGACTGTCTACTCCTCGAAGGATATTATCCGTTCGTCCCATAGCCATTCCAGAAACTTCAAATCTCTCAAAACTGTTGTCTTTTTTATTGAGTTTAAAGACATCTTCCTTTATTTCTTCCCATGTGATGGCTGGTTTTCCTCGGGAGGGGATTTTTTCTTCAAAAAGAGCTTTGTTATAATAGAGTGCGAGATTGTCGACACTCAAAGGAAGGCCTGCTATATGCGCATTTCCTTCTTCGTCATAGAGTAAAAGATCTTGAGAAACGGTGTTTACAAAGGTGTTTTTGAATGTTTCGATGTCCATAAGTTCAGAGGGCATGATTGCTATTTTTTTTGCGTGTTTTGGCATCCATGCTGCATTCATGGAAAACAAATCAGGTCCCTCTCCTTCAGCAAGTTCGTTTATGATGAGATTTTCGTATTCGATCGGATCGGTAAATTTTCGATAATGGATTTTTATATTTCTATTTTGACTTTCGAATTCTTGAATTATTGGAAGAAATATCTCTTCATTATCAAAAAGTCGATAATAGGTGAGTTCAATATTTTTTAATTTTGGCGCTTTTGTTCCTTTTGTTCTGCATCCTGCTAG
>CAZTVN010000051.1:0-9033 GCA_964617145.1 uncultured Candidatus Peribacteria bacterium | reverse complement strand
AGTAAATGTGCTTATAGGTTCATCTTCTTTGTCAGTGGTGTGATATGTAAGATAAATAATATTGTTTTGAATTTTCGTTACTACGGTTGAATGATCTATGTAAAATTTTTGATCATTAGGATTGAGATCCCATTGAACAATATCTCCTACCTTAACATCGCTCCAAGAATATAACCGTTTCACATTGGAACTATAGCTTGCAAGATGTCCATACAAATTATAGGCTCCACCCCAAGTCCAACTTGGGGGATCGAGCCAGCCATTTGCATAATACCAGTTTTCAGAATCGTCATAATCCCATCCCCAAGTATCTTTCCGTACATATCCTATCTTCCCTGCCGATGAATCATGAAGAACCTGTGAGACAAAGTTTGTACAATCATTTTTCCCAGCATAATAATTATAATTTGAATTACGCAATTCTTTGCCATTCTGTGTCCACTGATATGCATACTTTACAGCATTCGTAACATTATATCCGCTTCCATTCAGAGATGTTTTTACAGTATCGTCACCTGAACTTTTTGCAAATGTAGTGGGGAGTGGTAAGTTATTTCCATACAAAATTTTATTATTCTCATCCAAACGCTCCCAATCAATCGTATACGCATCAATATTATTCACCAATGCGGAAAGTTCTTTTCTAAAAGAATCATTTCGATCCAAATAAGGAATAATGCCAACTTTGATTGTCTGTCCATAATAATCAAGGTCAAAATTTACTGTTTTTGAGGTAATGGTTCCAGCCATATCATTATTTACCAACATTTCGTCTACCCTGCTTATTGTTGTAGAATATTTTTGGAATATATCTGCTGGAATCGAATCATAAAAATATTTAAACTGCATCGCATAAAATTTTTGTAGTTGTTCTTTTGGAGCTAATTGAAATTGGTCATTCTGAGCAGAAACCGCCATAGAAAACGTCAAAATTGTCACCAAAACTACGATCATCCTAAAAGACCAGTTTATTCGTTTTTTTCGAGATTTTATAAAATTTGTAATCATAGAATGATGGTTAATGATTTAAATTTTGCTGTATATAAAGAGAAATATCATCGATGAGAAATTGAACATTTTTTTTCAAAGGATCGGGTTCTTTCAGGTATGGGAAAATACCCGTCTGAATAGTTTTAAGATAAACTTCTAAATCAAAATTTTCAGATTGGGATGTTATACTTCCGAGACTTTCTTTTGTTATAATGCTATCCACGGTCGATATCGTAGCCTTATGTTTTTCCGCTATATTTTTCGGGAAAAAATTATATTCACTGATACCCATTAAGTAGGAAACATGAAGAGGTAAATAATTTTTTAATGATAACGCCGTTACCAAAGTTATCATAACAATAAGAAAAAAAAGTAAGTATTTATTCATAAATTTACTATGAAATGAGGTGATTTGCTTTGTCAATGGGTAAATTCGTAACCAGAAATTCTAGAATAAACAGATTTGACAGATTTTTTTCTTGCGTTACACTTTGATTACCTTGAAATTCTGGAGTGATCACTGGCATTTTAAAAAGCTTTAAGCGATAAAAACGCCAGAGGAAAGTCCGAACTGCATAAAAACAGGGTAACGGGTAACGCCCGCCGACCGCTTCAATACGAGTAAAAACACGCATAAAGTGGTTAGGGAAAGTGCCACAGAGACAATACTATTTTTTGGAAGCTTATAAACTCTCCAAAAGAAAAAGGTGAAAAGTCCCGCTCTCTTTAATCCTCTAAACGGGGTTAAACAAAGTAGGAAGCCTGATGGCAACATCAGTGACTCGGTAAACCCTACCTGCAGCAAGGCAAGGATCAAAAGTATTGGAACTCTCGGTGTTTTTACCGACCAATACTCCTTAACGCCGCTTGAGTCGGTCAGCAATGATCGACCTAGAGAGATGATCACACTCACTGGAAGAAACCCTCTAAAGGTGAAAACAGAATTCGGCTTATGAAGGAATTTCAAGGTTTCCTGTAAAATTTCAGCGAACAGCTCGAAAGACACATGAAATGCTCTTTTTCTAAAAATCGATGAAAAAATCAGAAATTTTTTTCGGAGCCTTAAGAGTCCCCTTCGATGCTATTTTCACATTCTTAAGTTTCCTCATTGCTTATCAAATTCGAAGCCGCACCGATCTCATCCCATGGATCCAGTTCCCTGTTGACTTAGGGGTATTCATGCCCTTAAGCAAATATGCCATTTTTGCCATTTTTGCGAGCCTCTTTTTTGTTATCATACTGGCCATAAATCACTCCTACTCTCTTAAAGTTTCTACCAAAGTTTCAGGAGAATTATTGAAAGTTTTTATCAATTCTCTTATTTGGCTCGCACTCATTATCGCTTACTTCTTCTTTACGAGAAAAATATTCTTCTCGCGCCTGGTTTTAGCTTATAGCTGGATGCTCACCATCATCTTAGTATCTTTCGGACGCATTCTCATACGATACATTCATCTTACACTTCTCAATAAAAATATCGGTAAACGGAAAATCCTTTTCTTGGGTATAAACTCTATAACAAAAAAAATCTTTGAAGAAATCAAATCAAACCCACGTTATGCAGTTATCGGAGTCATTGAGACAGAAATGCACAAAGAAGATCTCCCTTTTAAATTTTTAGGGACAACAGACCAGCTCAAATACATCATGAAAAAAAATTTTATCGACGAAATTATTCAAACAAAACAAGATTTAACGGATGCCCAGACGCAATACGTACTCTCTCTTTGTCGAGAGCATCATATTCAATATAGTTTTGTCCCGGACGAGCTCGAAGTACAATTTACCAATGTAGAATTATCTCAAATAGCAAGTCTCCCGATCATCAGCTTAAAATCAACATCGCTCGATGGCTGGGGCAAGGTCTTAAAAAGACTTTTTGACTTAACTGGATCAATGCTCCTTTTGATTATCACAAGTCCCGTCATGATACTTACATCAATAGCCATCAAAATCGAGGACCCTAAAGGGACCATTTTTTTTAAATACCTCGATAATGGAGGTTTAGCAAAAAGAGTGGGCGAACGGGGAAAATTTTTCTACTGCTTCAAATTTCGAACAATGAAAATGAATACCCACAACATGCGCTACAAGGAGCTTGCCGAACAAAATGCTCGCAAAGATTCTCCACTGGTAAAAATTCCAAACGATCCAAGAATAACTCGATTAGGTAGCCTTTTACGAAAATTTTCTATTGATGAGCTCCCACAACTCATAAACGTCATAAAAGGAGAAATGAGTCTCGTAGGCCCAAGACCACATCTACCGGAAGAAGTTGCAAACTACAAAAAGCATCACCGCTTTGTGCTCACATTACGGCCGGGAATAACAGGAATGGCTCAAACTCATGGACGAAGCAAGCTCGACTTTGAACAAGAAGTAAAATTAGACACATATTATATCGAACATTGGTCTCTATGGCTCGATATAAAAATTCTCATTCGTACCTTTTTTGTTGTGATAAGCGGTCAGGCAGAGTAAAATTCATCAGTGCTCCATAGGCTTTAAAAAAACGTAATTTCAATGATTCGAACGATCTTAAGCAAACTTGTTGGTGACGCGAATGAAAAAGAAATAAAACGATTAATCCCTGTCGTTGAACGCATCAACGGAATTGAAGCACGATATAATGAAGAACTCAAAAAAGAAGATTTTCCACAAAAAACCGAAGAACTCAAAAAACGACTCGCTGAAGGTGAAACGCTCGAAAACCTTCTCCCAGAAGCCTTCGCGCTCGTAAAAAATGCTTGTCGAAAACTCTTAAACCATACTTTCAAAGTCCGTGGACATGACGTCACATGGGATATGGTGCCGTTTGATATGCAAATCATGGGGGGAATTATCCTCCATCAAGGCAAAATAGCAGAAATGAAAACAGGTGAAGGAAAAACGCTGGTATGTACCTTGCCGGTATATCTCAACGCCCTGACAGGAAAAGGAGTTTTTGTTGTCACGGTAAATGATTACCTCGCTCAAAGAGACGCGGAATGGATGGGCGAACTCTATCACCTATTGGGCTTAAAAGTTGGTGTCATTCGACATGGGCAAAATTTTCAAGAAAAAAAAGAAGCTTATGCTTGCGATGTTATTTACGGGACCAATAACGAGTTCGGCTTCGATTATCTCAGAGACAATATGTCGACGAATCTTGAAAATTTGGTTCAGCGTCATCTCCACTTCGCCATTGTCGATGAAGTCGATTCCATTCTCATTGATGAAGCCAGAACTCCACTCATTATTTCCGCGCCAGCCGAAGAATCAACCAACAAATATTACAAATATTCGCAACTTGTAAAAAATTTGAATGAAAACGAAGATTATAATATCGATGAAAAAATCAAAACGGCAACACTCACAGAAGCGGGCATCGCAAAAATGGAAAATCTGCTCGGAGTGGAAAACATTTATACCGAAGCCGGTTTTTTGGAGGTACATCATATTGAGCAAGCGCTTAGATCTATGGCTTGCTACAAACGAGATGTTGATTATGTCGTGAAAGAAGATGAAGTTATTATCGTGGACGAATTTACCGGACGTCTCATGCCGGGAAGGAGATATTCTGATGGTCTTCATCAAGCGATTGAAGCCAAAGAAAAAGTCGAAGTAAAAAGAGAAAGCCGCACCCTTGCAACCGTATCATTACAAAATTATTTCCGTCTTTTTGAAAAATTGGCAGGTATGACAGGAACCGCGGCAACCGAAGCAGAAGAATTTTATAAAATCTATCATCTGGAAACGGCTGTAATTCCAACACATCTGAATATTCAACGAACAGACAAACCCGATGCCATTTACAAAAACACAAAAGGTAAATTTTTAGCTGTTGCAAAAAAAGTCAAAGAACTCAACCAAAAAGGCCAGCCCGTACTCATTGGCACGATTTCCATAGAAAAATCAGAAATTCTCAGCAAAATTTTAAGCATGGAAGGTGTAAACCATAATGTTCTCAATGCCAAACATCACGAACGGGAAGCGGAAATTATTGCCAAAGCAGGAGAAAAAGGAGCGGTAACCATTGCGACCAATATGGCGGGACGAGGAACGGACATTAAGTTAGGGGAAAATGTGAGAGAACTTGATGGTTTATGTGTCATTGGTACGGAACGACATGAAAGCAGACGTATAGACAATCAGCTTCGTGGTCGTTCAGGACGTCAGGGAGATCCTGGGGTGAGTCAATTTTATGTATCAATGGAAGATGATCTCATGCGTCTTTTTGGCTCTGAAAAGGTACAACGGATGATGGAGCGATTGGGAATACCCGATGATATGGAGATCGAAAATAAAATGATTTCAAACTCCATAGAAAGTGCGCAAAAAAGAGTTGAAGGGCGAAATTTTGATATTCGAAAACATCTTGTTGAATACGACGATGTCATGAATAAACATCGAGAAATTATTTATGCGCGTCGAAGAAAAATTCTCGAAAATGCGAATCTTAAAGAAGATATCCTCAAACTTATAGATGAAGAAGTCTTGGATATCGTCATGCACCACACGTCAACTCCAGATCAAAACGAATGGAATTATAAGGAAATTTTTGAAAGTATCAATGCCATTCATAGGGATCAAAAAACACCTTTAACAAAAGAAGAAATTGAAAAAATCTCAAATCGTAACGAGCTTATAGAAAAAATCCAAAAATACCTTCGGCAAGAATACGAAGAAAGAGAGGCTTCACTCGAAAAATCAAACATCATGCGAGAAATCGAACGCGGTGTTTTCCTCCATGTTATTGACAGTCTTTGGATGGATCATATCGATGAAATGAGTCAACTGCGAGAAGGAGTCGCTCTTCAGGGATATGCTCAAAAAGACCCGCTTTTAGAATACAAAAATGAAGCCTTTCACCGATTCACGCGTCTTTTAAAAAGTATTCAATCAAACACGGTAAATACGCTCTTTAAAGTCGATTTAAAGCAAGAAGTGGCGCGTCGCATGATGCAGAGGATGGTTACAAATCTTGAAACAAATGAAGAAGAAATCGCTCGAGTACTTTCAGGAGAAAATGTTCTTTCCGAAGATAGTGATGAAAAAAGTGCCTTGGAAAAACCAACCATTATTAAAATAAAAGCCGATGAACCGACTTTAGGAAAAGTGCCAACAGGAAATTCAATATCTGGAATCACTCAACAAAAAATAGTCGGTCGAAACGATCCCTGCCCTTGCGGCTCAGGGAAAAAATACAAAAAATGCTGTGGGAAATGAAGCCCTACAGTATTTTTGAGAGCACCTTAGGATATTTTGGAACCTTATTCTTTGAGTGAGTACATCAACAAAAAAAAATCTACTCTCTCGAAACATACACATCTCTCGGCTTTGCGCCATTTACAGGCCCGATAACCCCTTTTGACTCAAGAATGTCAAGGAGCCTTGCAGCCCGCGCATAACCAATACGAAGCCTCCTTTGCAATAAAGACGCCGAAGCTTTTCCTGTTTCGGAAACAATTTGAAAAGCATCGCCATAGAGATCGTCGTCATCATCAATGACATCAAGATCGCCTCCCATTTTACTATTAGGAAGGCCGGTAACTTTAAGCCCTGCCGTTTCTCGAGAGGTAATATCCTCAATGTAATGAGGCGTATAAGTTACTTTGAGCCGATTCGTGACGCGTTCAATTTCTTCCGACGAAACATACACTCCCTGAATACGAACAGGTTTTCCCATATCCCCTGCTAAAAAAAGCATATCCCCTTCTCCCAAAAGATCTTCAGCTCCAAGCCCATCCAAAATCACGCGTGAATCAATAGAAGATGAAACGGTAAAAGCGACTCTGGTTGGAATATTCGCCTTGATAAGGCCAGTAATCACATCAACAGAAGGCCTCTGAGTAGCAACCATAAGATGAATACCAACCGCACGCCCCATTTGAGCAATACGACAGATCGACGCCTCAACCTCCTTTCCAGAAGTCATCATAAGATCCGCAAGTTCATCAATAACCACAATCAAAAAAGGCATTTTCCCCTTTATTTCAGGATCAAAATTATAATCCTTAATATTGCGCCGACGGCTATCAGCAAGCACCTGATATCGCCGTGTCATCTCGGTTACGGCCCAACGAAGGGCAATAGTAGCTTTCTCTGGATCAGTAATCACTGAAGTCAAAAGATGAGGAATGCCGTTATAACTATTCAGTTCGACCCTTTTTGGATCAATCATAATAAAATTTACCTCTTTCGGTGAATTTTGATAAAGAATCGATAAAAGAAAAACATTCATCCCAACAGATTTTCCAGATCCCGTAGCTCCAGCAATCAAAAGGTGAGGCATGCGGGAAAAATCCGAAACCATAGGTTTCCCACTCACATCGCGTCCAAGAGAAAGACGAAGAGGTGAATCTATTTTGGCAAATTCATCGCTCTCTAAAATATCTCTTAAATAAACCATAGACCTTTGTTCACTCGGAACTTCAACGCCAACAAGAGCTTTCCCCGGAATAGGAGCCTCAATGCGAATGGCTTTAGCAGCAAGAGCCAAAGCAAGATCATTTTTAAGGGAAGTAATTTTTGAAAGTTTGACGCCTTCATGAGGTTTCAAAGTATATTGCACAACGGTTGGGCCAACATGAATATCCTGCATCACGACCTCAATCCCAAATTGAGCAAGTTTATCACGAATGAGTTCCGCGCTACGTTTCAAGTGGACATCGTCAGCGACGACTTCAGTATTGCCGATCTTAAGGAGATCAAGAGACGGATATTCCCATTCGTATTCCTCATCCTCTTGGGGAATCTCATTGAGAATAGGTATCGATTCTTCATCTTCCTTGAGAGATTGCTGAGATTCTTTTTCACTTATAGGCGCTTCATCTTCTTCGGAGGCAACTTTCCGAAGTTGTACAAGAGATTCCTCATCATCGACAGAAAGAAGTTTCTTCGAAATTTCCGGTTTGATAATATTAATTTCACGATCACTTTCATCTTCAAGGAAATGAGCAAGATCAGCTTTAAGATTAACTTCTTTTAAAGCGCGAGTTTTCTTTTTCTGAGGAACAAAAAGACTAAAAATATCAAAAAGAGAAATATGAAAAGTAAGAAGAAGGGAAATAATAAGAAGAGCCGAAAAAATAACGTAAGAACCACTCACTCCAAAGATCGTTGTTCCGATAAAAGTTCCTGTAAAGCCAATATAACCTCCATACATACCATTTTTAGCAACTTCATAAATTTCATCGCTCGGCACCGAAAGATGAATAAGAGTTGAAGCCGAAGTAATAAGTAAAATAATGCCAAAAATACGAGAAAGTCCAAAAACCGGAGTTCTGTTAAAAAGAAAAATAAGGGAAATGAAAAAACAAAGTACGGGAAGTCCATATACGCCCCATCCAAATATCGGTTTAAAGATAGTCTGCATAAATTCGCCCACAACACCAAGTTTATTCGCGATGCTTAAAGCAAAAAGAATGGCTAAAGCCATATACATAACCGACCAAATTTCTTTCGCAATATGAGGTTCAATATCAAATTTAAGGGTATTTTTGGATCTTATACGAGTTCGAGAACGAACTGGCAAAATACGTTTTTTCCTTCGGGGCATAAATAAAAACTTGATTTATTCAAAAGAAATTATAAAATACACCCCACCCGAATAACAAGACGTATTATGGAAAACCAAGAAGGGAGTGAATATTCTGAGCCTGATGGCCATGAGGGAGACCCTATGGGAGAAAAAATAGTAAAAGCGGGGATATTCGTAACAGCCTATGCTTTAAGTACCATAGCAAGTGTAATATTGGGACATCCAACTCAACCACCAAACAAAGCAACCTGGGAAAAAATGTTCAGGGTTTGCGAATCACCCCATACACCGATTGAAGAAGCTCGCAAAAAACTCCACGAAGAAGCAGAAAGATTATTTTTCGCCGAGCCTCCTAAAATTCCTCTTGAGGAGGCAAAGCGCGAAGGCTATGCAAAAGAAGTATTCAGACGGTGTATAGGAGAAGATTGTGAGAGATGTACGGAAGTATGGAAGGCAATTGAAGAACCCGGTTATATTAAGCAATACATTGGGGAGAAAATTTTCCATAATGAGTTGAAAAA
>CAZTVN010000050.1:0-9202 GCA_964617145.1 uncultured Candidatus Peribacteria bacterium | reverse complement strand
AACAAGAGAAGTCTATCGGGTTTATCGCCCGTCTTTTTTAAGAAAAAAGACAGAGGCGGAGAATCAACGATTTCGCATAACGTTCGCGTGTATGCGATGTTGCGATAGCAATATGGGTGAAGCGAAGCGGAACCGCATACACGCTGTTAAGTGATGTAAATTTTATTCGTCGTTGTTTTACCACCTTACAGTGTTATGTCATCGCCTCCTCCAATGAGTTGAGCTTCTCCGTCCCTCACAATAACCGCTTGCTTGTCGTTTAGCAGGCGCATTGGAAATTGTAAATCCTTTGCGTTCCTCTTTAATGAGTCCAGATTGTCGATAGTATAGTGAGCCTTAATTAAAAAAGGCACGAAATTCATTGCAGACCAGTCCGTGACACCGAACCTGTCGAAGCGATCAGACCATGTGGCCATGACTATTGAAGGACATGCAATATATGCGCCAGCACTCACGCCCCAGTAAACCACCCCATTATCTATGGCTTCTTTTACGGCCTTGTCGAAGCCACTGTCACGGACGGCCTTTAGCAAATAAAACGTATTTCCGCCCTCGACGTAAACTATGTCGCACAAACTAAGTGCCTTTTTTAATTCTTCCTCGGTTGTGCCTACGATGTCAATTTCAGTAAAGGAGAAGCTCAACTCACCAATTTTTTGCCGAGTTCTTTCGACATAGCTGTCATCATTTACTTTCTTTGATGCCGTAGTAATGTAAAGAATCCTAGAATCGCTTAACGGCTTAGGCAAAAAATTATCTATATTAGTGGAGGCGATGAACTCACCGCTGGATGCAAGAATAATTATCTTCATGGCACTAGAATAAAATTTATTTCACTTAACGTTCGAGTATATGGGAAGTGTGCCAAAATTCCATTAAGAAATCAATTGTATTTTGGCACATTTGGGTGAGTGCGTAGCAACGAACCTCATATACTTTGTTAGGCGATGTAGCAAATAATTTTCGTGGTTATTGCTCAATAATAAAAAATTTTTCCTCCGGAATAGTACGAATTTCTATATTTTCACCGAACTGTTTCAACTTTTCAAGCTTGTCAGATTTTTCTTCCGAGTAGTGGCAAAAAGTTTTAAACGGTAAAATACCCAAACCTTCGTTGTATGTATCATCGTCATTTTCATAGAAATACTTAGACAAAACAAGTGCACCAGCTGATGAACCTGCCACGATTTTGTCCGCCCACAATTCCGAAAGGTTGGGGGCGTGTGAAAGATATTCTTTTAAAATATGGGAATCGCCACCCAGTAGATAAATTGCATCAGCCCCCTTGATCTGTTCTGTAAAAGCACTTGTTTTGTCGTTTGCAAGTTCAAAATTTAAAACTTTTTGTGGCGAAGCGGAAGAAAATGTCTTTTTGACAGCTTCTAGTGTTTCATTCCAGGTTTCTTTTGGTTTTGCATAACATACGACTAAAACATTAGAAGAATCTGACAAGCCCTTCGTTATTGCTTCAAAAAATTTTTTATTATCCTCGGTTTCACGCCTAGCCGCTCCACCATGCAAAATATACTTTGTTTTACTCATAAAATTATTTGCTATTTCGCCTAACGTCTTCCCGATATGAGAAGTTTTGAACATACCATAAAGATAAAATGATATGTTCAAAATTTGGGTGAAAGAAAAAGTGCTTCCATTAAAAATTAAAATGCACTTTTTCTTGAACCTCATATCGGGTGTTATGCGATGTCGTTGATTCTCCCGATAGACCTTTGTGCATGTCGTCCCGATTGCCGAAGAGCCAATCGGGATGTCGGATAACATACGTTCTGCGATGTTGTGCTTTAGTAAAAGACACAATGTCGCAGTACCGTTATCCGAAATGAACAAGAGAAGTCTATCGGGTTTACCGCCCGTCTTTTTTAAGAAAAAAGACAGAGGAGGAGAATCAACGATTTCGCATAACGTTTACGCATATCTGATGTTTTCCGTAGCGAAGCGAAGGAAAATATGGGTGGAGCGACGAGGAACGAGGAGCGTAACCGCATACACGCTGTTATACGCTGTTCAAAAAATATTTTTTATTCAATTTCATTTTGACAGGCTTTTTATTCAATAATCATAAATTTGTTTTTTTTACTAGTGGGTAAGTTTTTATCATGATGTTTTAATCCATTGTATTGCATCATGGTTCGGGTGTCCTGTTTGTAGGTTAAAATCTGTATAGTATTCTTCTCCATTAAATTCAATAATCAATCTTACTATATTTCCATCGATTTTTTCAATTTTTTTCACTACTTGTTTAATGACAAGATCGTCTTTTATGAGACCATTTTCATCCCAGCTTGCTGCGGCAATTTTTCCATATGATCGCTGCAAACCAGACCGCCGCTCTCGGATGATATCCCCAATTTCTTCGAGACTAAAATCATGTTCATCTACCGCCCCAAAAACTGATTCAATTGCACTCACAACGTCTCCATAGCGCACTCTCAATGTTTCTGAGTCGTCAGTGAAAATTTGATCTACTTCTGTTTTAGCGACCTGTGCCTTTTTATTTCCGTTGTTTCCATACTCAATGTCATACTTTGTTTTTTCATCTTCGCCTTGAGTCAAGCTGTCTTGAAATGTTTTGGAATACATCAGTATATCGTATTTACTAAATAACTTCTTTGCTTCGTCAGGAATGTCTTGAAGTGTTGACGTTGCTTCTTCATCCGCCATACATATAACTTCTTTTCCAATCTCTTTGAAAAAATCGTAATACGGCTTCATTCGCTTTGATCCCCAAAGTGGCAGATAAGAAGTGTTGCTCGCTGTGTATCCCTTGTAGCCAAGCTGTTTTGTCAATGCGTTGAGAATATAATAATCGGTGAACCCTTCAACAAGAATAACGCGGTCGGCAAAAAATGTTTCTCGCCGAAATGCGTCAAGGTCAAGATGAAATCCTTTATAATCTGCCTCGCCAAACCCTGAAAAGAGAACAATCTTATTGTTTGTTTTGCTTTGATAATCCCGATTAAAGAAGACATATGTCCAGCTATCTTTTATATAAACAGCAGATGGCGCATGTGCGACGATGAAAAATTGCTTATCTGGAAATTGTTGTATTGCACGCTCAATTTGAGATAACAAAAAGTCAACAATCTGAGGATTCGTCCCTTCCTCTATTTCATCAATCAAAACAGTTTTAACTTTTTTGGACAACGTGTAAGTAAGAATTGCTATAAAATTTTTCACTCCACCACCATCGCTTTGGATTGGGAAAAGAGCTCCATCTTCCCCCACTTCTCTTATATTGATCCTGTCATTTCCAGCGTCCTGTGAGAGAACAAGTTCTCTCCCGAAGTACTTTTTGAGCCAATGATTAACCTCCTCAAATAATATTCGATCTTCCTGAAGGAAGAGATAGAAATCTCCAAAATCACCTTGGCTCATTCTTTGATTGAGTGGACCATCACTTTCCTGAGAGGGTGCTGGTCGTTGTTGCGTAATCTGCTCGAGTCGCGTTGCTTTAATTCGCTGTGTTTCTTTCTTCTTGGCATCATTCTGTTCATGTGTGAGCTTTGTATAAATACTCGTTAGGAGCTGCGTCTTGCCTGAGCCATTTTTGCCAATAAAAAAGTTCACGGGGCTAAATGTCAATTCCTCTTGCAATTGGCTGGCATATAACCTGGTTAATTGTGGATTATTTAGATCTGCTAATTTCATAGTGAGTTGCATAAGATATTTTGAATTTTAATTCCGTCTACTCTTCTCCCCAAACGCTTGCCAAAATTTCTTCAATTCGCTTTTGAGCTTCGGTTTTGAGCAGTCGCACGCCTTCCAGCGCTTGCATTTGCTTGTCTAGTTTTTCCACTATTTGGCGTTGGGTTTCGAGGGGTGGAATTAAAATTTGTATTTTCCTAATAATTCCCATTGAAAGAGAGGGTTGGGCAGTTGTTCTTGTTATTTCTTTTATTTGATTTTGAACAAATTTTGATTTTATGTGATTCCAAAAATATAATGGTAATAACTGACTTTTATTTTTGATTGTTATTTTTGCGACATTTGGAGCAAGATGATACTTATCATTTTCATCAACTAGAGAAGATTTGCCAATTCCTGCGCCAATAAAAGTCATCAATATTTCATCTTTAAAAAGTTTTGATCGTAATAGATTATCTGAAGTATCTTTTGATATGTATTTTAAATTGTTAAGTGTTAATCCATTATTTTTAACATTTTGTGCCCTAATTGCGATAATATCTCCAGTATCTTCCAACTTGATGTACTTTGTATATTCAAATCCGGCCAATTTAGTTACATCTGCATAACTTCCGATTGAGCCTTTCTCACAGTCATTCTCATTCAAATCTATATTTATTTCAGAATTATCTTCAATCCTCTCTGCTCCCTCAATAATCTGCTTTTGTTTTTCGATTTTTTCCACGATTTCGTTTTGGACTTCAAGTAGTGGGAGAGGGATTTGCAATTCAAGAAAATTATCTACTTCAACGCTTCGTCTGCCTGTCGCACCAGAAACCATGTTATTTATTTGATCATAAAAACTTTTTCGCGTAACGATAGATTCAAGATATTTTGGATTTACTTTGTCCGATTGTATTTCAAAATATGGGAAAGAGGTTGTTACGACTGCGCCTTCAAGAATTTCCGGGACAATACCAAAAGCCCCATTTCTAGCATCAATCTTTGACATTATGAAATCGCCAGTATTCACCTGAAATTGAGATTCTGTTTTAATTTCAGAACCTAACACTTCTTGCCGGACTAAAACACCTTTGCCATAGAGCTTGATTGTAACCTGTTTATATAAAACATCGTCTTCAAGTTTTATTTTATTGGCTTTTTGAATTAACAATTTTCCAAGTGCTTCAAATGGAAACTGCCTTGTTTCTTTCAAAATCTCAAAAAGTTTGGCAAGTTTTTTATCACCCTCTAAAATCTTTTTATCCAACTTGCTCAAATATTCTCGCGCAATATCCATTTGCAAAGCGTTTTGAGCGTCAAAAGAAGCGAGGATTTGTAAGGCGATTTTGGGGTCAGCTTTCTTCAATTCTTTATAGCGTTTATCAATTTTGGAGTCATTTTTTATTTCCACGCTTTTCAAAGTTTCTTGCCAATCTCTAATCTGCTCCGCGCTTAAATTACTGCGGTAGTTTTGCAGGTTAAAATGATAACTATGCGCTTTTTCAATCGCTTTGGCGACTTCGTTGTCAATTTGTCCTTCAATGATATTGTCAAACTGCCACAATTTTTCGTCATACATCTCTTTACTGATTTTCTTGATCTCCAATTTATTGTCTAAATCCGCCAACAGTTTTTCGCGCTTTTTGGCATTTTTTTCTTTGGTTTTTTCGCTCACTTCTTTTTTTACCCGCTCGGCAATTCGCGGATCAAGTGTTTCAATCTGTTCTTTGGATACGCAAAAACTGTGTTTTGTGTCTTGCGGTTTTTTGTCTTGTTTTACCTCTGCAAAAAGTTTGATAAGCTCCGGAATTTGATTACCTTCGATCGGTTTTCTGTTCGTTCCCATTGAGAAGCCATCATTTTCGATTTTGTAATACCACACAAAATCAGTCGGCTCGCCTTTTTCAAAATACAAAATAGAAGTTTTTGCACCTTGACCGCTTTTACTCACGAAAACTCCTTGCGGAAGTGAAATAACCGCTCGTAAATTGGCTTCATTCAAAAGTATTTTACGAAGTGCACAAGCGCTATTTTGCCCCCAAGTCAAAAAGCCTTCGGATACAACCACCGCACATCGCCCTTTGTCTCTGAGCAAATCAAACATTAATTTTACAAACAAAATCGTAGTTTCGGATTCCCTGGAGTATTCCTCCCAAACATTTGGATATGCTGGTTGGTCGCGCTCGGCTCCAAAAGGCGGATTGGCAATCACAACACTTTTACTTCCTCCGTCTCGAGAGGGGTCATACATTTTTAAGCTGTCGCCCTGATCAATATTGTGCGGATTTAAGCCCCGAATATACATATTCACCGCCGCCATTTTGCGGATTCTGCCTTGATATTCAATTCCGCCAATTCCTGTGCGATAAAACATGTTGGCGATATGTTCGGCTGGAAATTGCCTTGTTTGGCGCGCTTTTTCTATTACATAATCGTAAGCGTCAAAAAGAAAACCGGCCGTTCCGCAAGCGGGATCAAAAATCGTATCGGTAAAATCCGGATCAACCATTTCCACCATCATTTGGCGGATATGGTCTGGAGTTCGATAGAGGCCTAAATCTTTTGTTCCGCCTGTTTCAGAAAGAGCGGATTCAATCGCATCGCCAAGCAAATCAGTTTTTAAAATATATTTTTCGTCAATTTCGTTCACCATCCCGATTACTTCGGCAATCACTCCGCCTTTGACATTGTTGGTAAAGTTAGAATTGGCAAAAACTTCTTCCATTAAAACAAGCTGATCTTGCATTTTTTGAGGTAAATTTCCGCTGACTACCGTTCGTGCTTTGGAAAGAATGGCTGAATAAAAAGGAAAAATATTTTTATTGAGTTCTGACAAAATCTGCTCACCGTTGAGAGAGAGCAAATGCGAAAAAAGCAAACGATAATTTTCATCAGTAAAAAGATTGCGAAGCGGTTTAAATGACTCCTCTTGTTTGAGTTTGGCCTCAAAAATTCGAAGCAAAAGAAGCTCAATAATATATTCCACTCTTTCAACCGGCGTACCGGCAGGGCGGAGCTTATTATGAAGCCTTTTTAGGATATTATTCGTTTCGCTGTCCGCGTAATGTGTTGTTGATCTTCCCATAGTTTATACCTTAAATGTTGATTGTAATTCCTCAAAAACTTGAGGGAAACGATTATCAAAAGTTTGATTTACTTCTTGATAATCAGCGCCGATAATTCTTACAAATACCGGATTATTAAACACTTCTTGCGGTGAGATTCTCTTTTTTTCAGCAATATTTGCCGAGACAATATCTTTCATATCGCGCAAGATTTGAATTTGCTTGTCATTGAAATTATATGTTTGAACATACGAGTCAAAACCCCTTTCGACTCGTTCTTTGGGTGTTGGGATATTTTTGATTTTGAGCGCGTGTAAAAAGAAATCCCAAATTGATCCCTGTTCAAAGTCATACGCTTTTTGCAACTGCCCCTCATCAAGATAAACATTTGGATTTTTGGACCAAACTTTTATTTCATCAATTTCTTGCTCGCTTGGCTCATAATTTTCATTGGCTTTCACTTTTTCTTTTATTTCAACGATTTCCGGCGTGGCATTTTTATTTATTTCTTCCTCAAAAATCGCTTTAGCTTTTTCAATCGGAATATTGTCTATTACTTTTATGCTGTCGCCATGTAAATAAACACGCTGTATCAAATGTGCCGGATCCGGATTATCAATTATTCCGGAATGAGCTGTGCCGTGGGTGCCTGAACAGGTACCCTGACTTGTTGTGCCCCCAGCCATTGAAATTATTTTCATATTTTCTTTAGCTGTACCCTTGCCGTTATCTTCCATTTTTTGGCACAGGCCCACGAAATCCAAAACCTTAAAACTGAATTTTCCAGTTTTAGGATCAAGGCGACTTCCACGCCCGAGCATTTGAATATATTTGCCGACTGATTTTGTAAGATTGGCAAAAGCAATATAGCGAACACAGGGAATATCAACGCCGGTACTCATAATATCTACTGAAACAGCGACAAACGGCTTGTGATTTTGATCTTTGAACCATTTTTTAAAGGTAGCGTTGAGTTCGTCGTTTTCTGAAATAATCGCTTCTGCGTAACGAGGTGATAATTCGTCCTCACTTGTTTTGAATACCTGATTTATGGCCTTAACAAGTTGAACGGCATGTGCTTGGCTTACGCCAAACAAAATTACTTTTTCCCCATATTCTGTATTGGCTTTCAGTTCTTCGGCAATTCTCAAGCAATTATCCCATGCAATAAATTTACGGTTTAACTGTTCCAGTTTTATCTTTTTTGAGCTTTCGAGATTTACCACTTCCTCGGTTTCCGGGTCGATATAATGGTCAAATTTAACGCCGATTTCTTTAGCGGTTTTGATTAACTCAGTTTCAATGGATAGCACCGCATAGGGAGCTAAAAATCCTTCGTCAATGCCTCGAGTAAGGTCGAATTGATAATCCGGCTCGCCAGTTTCACAGCCAAATAATTTATATGTATCTAAAATCGCCAAATCTTCGTCCGGAATTGTTGTGCCTTTCTTGGCGACTGCTGTTCTTGGAGTAGCTGTCAATCCAATGCGCGGGCATAGGAAGTGATCAAAAATAAGTTTGCGGTTGATATTGATTGAGCGATGACATTCATCAACAATAATCAAATCGTAAAATGTGCTTAGAATATTTTGATAAATATTCTCTAGCGTATCAATAACCACAACATGAATTTGTGCGTTTTTGTATTGTTTGTAATTGCCGGAAGTAATGCGAACGACTGAATATTCTTTACTGATAAGCGAAAATCCGTCGTTGATAGCCTGTTCGGCAAGCATAACACGATCAACCACAAATAAAACTCGCTTTGCCAAGTTGTATTCCAAAAGTGCTTTGGTAAAGGCGACCATTGTTCTTGTTTTTCCAAGACCAGTCGCCATGTGAACCAGCATTTTCTGTTTGCCTTCTTTGTATTTTTGAATAAGTGCTTGAATACATTCGGCTTGAAAATAGGTTTCTTTGCCACAGCTTGGATTGATTCCACCGGCTATACCTTTATCGATTGTTATTTCACGATCAAGGTTTATTTTTCTTGCCTGCTCGATTTTGAGTTGCATTTCTTCAAGCGACATCAAACTGTTGACTTGGCGAAATTCACCGGCTTCAAGACCTTTCCATTCGGTATCATAAAAAAGGATTCTTTCTGGTGAACAAGCATACAAAAAACGAGGTTTTAAAACTGTGGCGTAAAGTGTGCGTAATTTTGTTAGAGCTTTTTTCTCGTCTTCAAATTTATTCTCAAAAATAGCGACAATATTGTGATTCAAATCTAAAAGCGTAATATCGGGTTTAACGCTTTTCTTCCCCTCAAATAGTTTTTGTTGTTCTGGTGTTAATGCATATTCTTGTTGATACAACAAAGTATCTCCAACTTTCCAGCCGAGTTTTTTTAGCTCTTCAATGATTTTTAAGTCCGTATCTGTTGCTTCGTTAATTTTTGCCATATTTGTATATCCAATTTAAGTAATTGTATTGTATTCGTTTTCCCCTTATAAATAAATCGTTTTCGTAGCGGAGCGGAGAAAACACCTTAT
>CAZTVN010000049.1:0-9406 GCA_964617145.1 uncultured Candidatus Peribacteria bacterium | reverse complement strand
CGAGAATTTCAAGCTCTTCGGCCACAGTGAGGCCATTTTCAGTGATTTCAACGAGCTCGATTTTTAATTCTTTCGTTAACAGGAGTTTAATGTAAGCGGACGTATTTATGCCTTTTTTTTGGGCTAAAAGTTCGAGCTTTCCTTTAAAATCATCGTCGGCCTTGAAAGAAATAGTGGGCATGGAATTGGTTTACTTAGTATTACTTTCAAGTACTATTGTATACCTTTTGTCTTTCTGGGTCAATAAGCTTTCTGGCGGGACGGACGGGACTTGAACCCGCGACCTCATGCGTGACAGGCATGCGCTCTAACCAACTGAGCTACCGTCCCTTGAGCCTAAAGAACTTCTGAAGGACTAGATTCCTTAGTAAAGCGACACAAATGATAGCGAAGTCTATCTGGTCTCGCAAGGTTTTGTTATAATGCGTCAGTATTTTTAGTAATGTGTTTTTTATGAAGATTGGTATCGATGCCAGAATGTATTCTACGCAATTTACCGGCATCGGGCGTTATGTATATGAACTTATACGAAATCTTGCCGAGATAGAGACGTCTTTGCCGAAACCTCAAAAAAACGAATATGTTTTATTTTTTAATGATCCTGAATACGAGCGTTTTCAATGCCCAAACAAATTTTTTCATAAAATCCGAGTGAATGCTCGTCATTATTCTTTCGATGAACAGATGAGCTATTTGCAGATTCTTCGCCTACAGAAACTCGACATCATGCATTTTACTCATTTTAACGCCCCTATTTTTTATCACGCTCCTTCGATTGTTACTATTCACGATCTCATACTTTCTTTTTTCCCCGGGAAAAAAATGACGAAACCTTGGCATCGTTTTGGATACCATTTTACTCTCAAATCTATTCTTCGAAATTCTAAAAAAATTATTGCCGTCTCTCAGCACACGAAACAAGACATCATTGATCTCTACAATATTCCTCCTGAAAAGATTCAGGTTGTTTATGAAGCGGTATCTCCTGAATTTAGGACGCTTAAAAAATTTGAATATGAGCATGTAAAAAAACTTTTTCATCTTGATCGCCCTTTTATTCTTTATGCAGGAGTTCATCGAAATCATAAAAATTTGGTCAATCTTGTCCGAGCTTTTCATCTTCTTCGAACTCAATATCAAAGAGATATTCTTCTCGTTATGACTGGCAAAGAAGATCTTGTTTTTTATCCAGAGGTTCGAGAAGCGGTTCGAGATCTTAAGATGGAGCCTTTTGTTCGTTTCCCTGGAATGATTGAGGAAAAAAATCTGGTAGCGCTGTACAATGCCGCATTAACTTATGTTCAGCCTTCTTTTTATGAAGGTTTTGGCCTTAATATTTTGGAAGCTTTTGCTTGCGGATGTCCAGTTGTAGCTTCAAATACTTCCTGCATGAAAGAAATAGCAGGCGCAAATAATGCTCTTTTCTTTCATCCAAAAAATTATCACAATATGGCTGAAGTGATGCATTCACTTATTTCGGATCCTTCGCTTCAAACTCAATTGAAAGAACGCGGGAAATTTCGAATAAAAGATTTTTCTTGGCGGAAAATGGCTTCAGAAACACTCCATGTTTACACCTCTTAAAGACCTTCTTCCTCGAGTTATCAATAAAAGTGCCCTGCGAGGAGCTCTTGTTGGAAGTATGGTTTGTGAAGCATATCGTCAGGTAAGAGGTCAAATTCTTCCAGAAAATATAGCCTTAAAAACTGAACCGAAACATTTTCGAAATGGAGTATTGACGTTAAAAGTTACAAGCTCGTCAGCTTCTCACTTGATTTTTTTTCATAAAAAAGAACTTATTTTTTCTCTGAATAATCGTCTTAACAAAGCCCATGTTTCTGATATACGGACCATTTTGTTTTAAAGAAAACCTTGACTTTCCTTTAGTTAACTGACTAAAATGCTTCTTGCATCTTAAAGAATTTTACCATTGCTTAAGATAAGACTCTCTAGAATCGGTAGAAGCAACCAACCTAAGTATCGTTTCGTTGTTGCTGAACATAGCGCCCATGTACAGGGTAAATTTGTTGAAATCCTTGGTTTTTATCATCCTGCTTCAAACAATAAAGATATTCAGATAGAGAAAGAGCGTATTAAATATTGGATATCTCGCGGAGCACAACCGAGTGATACCGCAGCCTCACTTTTCAAGCGCCATGGCATGAGTGGGATGGAAGCTTTTATTGGGCGAAGAGATTTTAAACGAAAGAAAAAAAATGGTGACCAAAATGCAACAGAAAGTCCTTCTAAGGCTGTTCAAAGCGCAGCAGAAACTCCTCATAAAGCTGCCCAAGCTGCAGTATCCACCTCTTCTTAAAGCATAAGGACATGCTGCATTATTTTCTTAACTTCTGATATATGACTGACCAAGATTTTAGCACTCAGTACAAAGATCAAGCTTTTATTGAGTGGGTTACAAAACAGATTGTTGAATTTCCTGACCAGATTGAAATCACTCGCACGGTTGATGAAATGGGTGTTCTTATCACCTTAAAGGTTGGGAAAGATGACATGGGAAAGATTATTGGAAAAAATGGTCAAACCGCTAAAGCTCTCCGCACCCTTCTTCGCATTATAGGTTCCAAAAATAAAGCCAGGGTAAATTTAAAAATTGTTGAACCCGGGACCGACAGAACTATCGTGATCCCTGAAAATGATAACGATTAATTTTGTTTTTGCTCATTTATAATTTTTGTGTATACTGTTTTTATGATGGATAGTTTGTTACACGCTTTTATATTAACTTCTGGAACCATTGTCGAGGCGGCTGAAAATTATGATATCCTTGAGATTATTAATCGTGGCATAGCCTATGCCATTATCATTGCGGGATTTCTTTCGGTTGTTTTTGTTTTTATTGGAGGTATTTCTTTTATTCTTTCTGGTGGACAGGAAGACAAAATCAAACAAGCTGTCGGCACCATTCGTTATTCAATATTTGGTCTTATCATAACGATTCTTGCTGTTGTCGTGGTTGCAACGGTTGGGCGTGCTCTTGGACTTGACGTTATCCGTTACATCAATTTTTCTGATATTGTTGATACGGTACGGAGCATTGGAGACTCTGGTTCTTCTTCTGGAGTCGATACTCTTGATTAATTTTGTTTTTTAAAACATGTTCGGTTTTTTTATTGCCCAGAATACTTTAGAGGTGGCTCCGTCTAAAGGCGGCTTGAATGCAGGGACTCCTGTTCCCGATCTTATTGGTACTCTTCAACAATTTGAAACCGTTGAACTTATCAATCGTTTTATTGCTTATGCTATTATTGTGGCAGGATTTCTTTCGCTTGTTTTTGTTTTTGTAGGTGGAATTTCTTTTATTCTTTCTGGCGGGCAGGAAGACAAAATCAAGCAAGCTGTCGGCACTATTCGTCATGCTATTTTTGGACTTATTATCACGGTTCTTGCTGTTGTGATCGTTGCAACGGTCGGCAAAGCTCTTGGACTTAACATCATTCAGTATATTAATTTTTCCGATATCGTCGATTTTATTCGGGAAGTGACGAGCGGAGGGGCTAGCGGCGGCATTAGTTTGGATTAGGGAACCTTAAGAAAAACTATTTTTATCCTTGCACGATGTTTTTCCAATCGTATGGGAATCGATAATTTTCGAGCGCTTTTACTATTGCTGCAAAAATGTGCCAATTTGTAAATTTTTCAAAAAGGAAACTGTTGCCAACTTCTCTCTTTGGATCGTAATTTGTTAAGCCGCTGGCATTTGATTCAAGGATAATCGGTATTGCTTTTGACTTTAAAGCTGATTGGAGGGGGAGTAAGTGTTGCCTTGTTTCGGCAAGAAAAAGCACGATGTCTGAAGCTTCAAATAGTCGTTCCATGACCGCTTCTTTCACAAAAAGTATTTTTTTACTGTCTATTTTTATTTTTTTTAGCGCTTTCTTTATCAATTCGATCTTTGGCTCTAGTATGGCCATTTCCACTTCTAGCGTTAAAAGTCCTTCGATAAGAATTGGAAGATCTTCTATTTTTTCAATAGGATAATAATCGACAAAGAGCGCCATAAGAGGGATTTCTTCGTCTTGAGCCAGTTTGAATGTTTTTTGAAAGGCTATTTTGTTTTGTTTTTTTCTTGATGGCATAGATCGATATAATCTTAAATTTCAGCTATCTTTTTATTATATCAAATTTTTTCTCCTTTTTCTAGGGAGCTAATTCTTTTACAATAGAGACGTTTTTGCTTTTTTCACCATGAAAAGACTTATTCTTATAGATGGAAATTCTCTTCTCCACAGGGCTTTCCATGCCATACCTCCTTTGACTGGCCCGCAAGGAGAACAGGTGAATGCGGTTTACGGCTTTGCGAGCATGCTTACGAATATATTCAAAATATTGAGTCCAGATTACGTGGCTGTTACTTTCGATACTGCTAAAAAAACTTTTAGACATGAAGCATTCCAAGAATATAAGGCGACTCGCAAAAAAGCTCCTCAAGAACTTTATGATCAAATTCCTTTAATCAAAGAGCTTGTTGAAGCCTTTACCATTCCTATATTTGAATGTGATGGATATGAAGCTGATGATGTGCTTGGTACCCTTGTGGATAAAGCCAAAAAACATCAAGATCTTGAAACTGTTGTGGTAACGGGAGACCTTGATACTCTTCAGCTTGTCTCTTCTTGCGTGAGTGTTGCTACTCCTTACAAAGGATTTCAAGAAATTGTTCTTTATGATCCTCAAAAAGTCCAGGAAAGACTTGGTGTTTCACCTTCTCAGGTGATCGACTTCAAAGCTTTAAAAGGAGACATAAGCGACAATATTCCTGGCGTTCCAGGGATTGGTGAAAAAACTGCTGTTTTATTGCTTAAGAAATATAGTTCGTTACACAATATTTATGAACATATTAATGAGATTGAGGAATCTACAAGAAAGAAATTAAATGATGGGGAAAAATCTGCATATTTAAGCCAAAAACTCTGTGCTATTTGTTTAGATATCCCACTTACATTTGATCTTGAGTTGTGCAGAATCTCTTTAGAAAAGCTTCATAAAGCATATTCTTTTTTTGAGCGCTTTCGTTTTTTAAGCCTTCTTAAAAGACTTGATGCTTTGCGCAAAAATATTCCAAGTATTCAGCAAAGCACTCTTTTTTAGATTTCGGCGGAAAATTGGTTGAAGTCGCTGCAGGGAGTTTCCCTGAGAACCGTATCATATAGGCAAAATCAACTTGCTATTTTATATGTTTTGTTTCACAGAGTATGTTCCAAGCATTCTCAACTAATCAATTTGCCATTTTTGCTTTATTTAAGCCATTTTTAAGGCTTTTTTCTTGATTTTTAATTTTGAAGAAATTTTTTAATTTTTGGCGGCATTATGGGCAAAAAACATAATTTTTATTATCGATTTTTTTTATGAATTTTCCCCTTTATTGTTTGTTTTTTTACACTCTGTGTATATTTTTTTTGTGCATTTTTGGCTTAGAATAAATAATTTATTCTTGTTTGATGATTTTTTTCGTGTATATTTTTTGTGTTTTTTTTGCAAATTTTTATAAAGAATCCGCATCTCTCTTGGCTTAAACAAGCCATTGCTGCTGAACAATAAATTGAGACGAATGGCTTAAATAAGCTCAAAAGTGAATAAGATATTTGTAAAAAGATTTTTTTTGTTTTATATTTTGCCCAGATTGCATTTATTTCGCATTTTTTTTAATTTCTATGGCTAAAGTAAAACTTGTAGCCGGTCTTGATATCGGTTCATCCAAAATACGTACTGTTATAGCTACTTTAGAAGGAAAAGGTGGGGTTCCAAATGTTTTAGGCGTTGGAGTTGCTCCTTCTCTTGGTCTTCGCAAGGGCCTTGTTATTGATGTAGAAGAGACTATTAGCAGTATTTCTTCTTCGCTGGAGGATGCTGAACGAATGGCGGGGGAGCCGGTTCATCATGTATTTCTCGGCATTAACGGGCATCATATTCAATCTTTTGACAGTAAAGGGGTGATTGCCATATCTCATACGGGGAATGAGATTATGGAAGATGATATTGATCGCGTCCTTGAAGCGGCGCAGGCTGTGAATATGCCCAATAATCGACGTATTCTTCGTATTATTCCGAAATCTTTTTCTGTCGATGAACAGCGTGGCATCAAATATCCTGTTGGCATGGTTGGTATACGCCTTGAAGTTGAGGCTCACATTGTTACAGGACTTATTCCTTCCGTGAAAAATATTGAAAATTGTGTTCATCAAGCAGGAGTTGATATTGATGATATTATTCCTTGCTCTCTTGCTGCGAGTGAAGCTGTTCTTTCTCGGAGACAAAAAGAGCTTGGCGTTGTTACTGTCGATATCGGCTGTGGCGCGACTTCGGTATGTGTTTTTGAGGAAGGCACAACCCTTCATTCTTCCATTGTTCCTGTTGGCGGAGAAAATGTTACGAACGATGTTGCTATTGGGCTTCGAACTTCTATTGATACCGCTGAAAAAATTAAAATTGAATATGGTTCATGCCTTCCAGAAGATGTGAGTGATCGCGAAACCATTGATCTTTCCACTATAAGCAAAATCGACCAACAAACGGTTTCAAAAAAACATATGGTTGAAATTATCCAGGCCCGTTATCATGAAATTTTTTCTCTTGTAAAAGATGAGCTTGCCAAGATTAATCGTGATGGCATGCTTCCTGCCGGTGTTATTTTGACGGGTGCGGCTTCAAAAATGCCAGGAGCTATTGACCTTGCTCGTGAAACTCTGAATCTTCCTGTTCAGATTGGTTTTCCGCAAAATTTTGAAGGCGTTGTTGATCGTATTGACGACCCTGCTTATGCTACGGCTATTGGACTTATTCTTTGGGGATCACGATTTGAGGGGAGTTATAAAGGTTTTAACTTCCGCGGAATGAGTATTTCAAAAACTTTCCAAGACGTCCGCGGTTGGGTGAAAAATTTACTTCCTTAATTTTATTTTTTTTGATTCCTTAATTTTCTTACTATGACTAAAGATAGAGACGACACAACTCATCCTCACGATTCCCTTCGAAACATCTTCGGCAAAACTCCTTCCAAGCGTATTATGGAAGTTCGCCCCGAAATCAGCCCGGTGGCTCAGATCAAAGTTATCGGTGTTGGAGGCGGCGGCGGAAATGCGATCAATCGTATGATAAAATCGAGCCTTAAGGGGGTCGAATTTATCTCGATCAACACTGATGCTCAAGCCCTCTACCATAGCGATGCGCCTATTAAAATTAATATTGGTAAAGCTACCACGAGAGGCCTTGGCGCCGGCAGCAATCCTGAAATGGGTCGACAAGCTGCCGAAGAGAGTGTTGAAGAGCTCAAGGCAGCTATTGATGGCGCTGACATGGTTTTTGTGACCTATGGTCTTGGTGGAGGAACTGGGACGGGTGCTGGGCCTGTTATTGCTGATGTCGCCCGAAGTATGGGGATTTTAACGGTGTCTGTTGTAACGAAGCTTTTCTCTTTCGAAGGATTAAAACGTAAAAATCAAGCGGAAGAGGGCCTCGAAAATCTGAGAAATAAAGTTGATACTTTGATTACCATTCCTAATGATCGTATTTTGTCTATTATTGACAAGAAAACTCCTCTTGTTGACGCCTTTACCGTTGTTGATGATGTTCTTCGCCAAGGTGTGCAGGGGATTGCTGATCTCATTACCATTCATGGGATGATTAATGTTGATTTTGCTGACGTGAAAGCGATAATGCAAAATTCTGGCTCCGCTCTTATGGGTATCGGTTATGGAACAGGTGAAAATAGAGCCGTGGAAGCCGCGAAAGCCGCTATTGACAGCCCGCTTCTTGAAATGGATATCGGTGGGGCGAAAGGTATTTTGTTTAATATAACTGGTGGAAATGATATGAGTATGTACGAAGTTGATGAGGCGGCACGAGTCATCACGGAAGCTTCCGATCCTGATGCGAATATTATCTTTGGTGCGGTGATTAATGATTCATACACTGGGGAAGTCAAATTGACCGTTGTGGCAACAGGTTTTGACATGAAACCATCACTGGACCTCAATTCTATAAGAAGCCATCAGACCGTTAAAAAGCCTCTTTCTTCTAGTGCTTCCGAATCCAAGCCACTGACTGTTTCCCAAGATATGGTGAAAGCTGCCGAGAATGAACTTGATATTCCCGCTTTTATCCGTAAGAAGATGACGAAGTAGGTGAAAGTTGTCTCTTTCAATCAGGAAAATTTTGAGCATTTTGATGCTTTTGTTTTAGAACAGGCGGGAAATTTCCAGCAGAGTTTTTCGTGGGGAGTGTTTCAGAAAAAGGTTCGCGGACGTTTTTTTGCTCTTGGAGTTGAGAAAAGTGGAAAACTAGTTGCTAGCGCTCTTTTCATTCGACACGAACTTCCTTTTGGCATGTGTTGGCTCAATTGTCCGAGGGGGCCTGTGTTTCGTGGGCAAAAATCTGATCGACTTTCTGATCGTCCGATATCTGACATGGGTGAGGCTCCTCAATCTTCCAAATCTCAACCTTCTGAATTTCAACTTTCTGAATCCGAAAAACGTCATGTTTGGGAAATTTTATTTCACGAGATACGTTTTATTGCGAAAAAAGAAAAGGCTATTTTTCTTCGACTTGAACCTGATGAATATGAGAAAAAAGGCCGTGCTTTGGATGCAACTCTTTGTGATAAAGCTCACCCATGGGCAAAAGTGACTGAGTTTAAGCTAAAATTTGGCGGAGAAGTCGTTCAGTATCATCCTCCGATTGAATATGTTTTTCACTCTTTTTGGTACTGGTTGATGATAGGAACTAAATGCGTCCGATCTTTTTTTTGTGGTTCAAAAAAGCGTGAATCTTTCGAGTCTATGTCTTCTTTCTGGAAACTTGCAGGATTTCGAATTGCAGGGAGCTCTTATCAACCATTGTTTACAAATCGTATCGATCTTCGCTTCAGTGACTCGGAAATTTTGGATCAAATGAAACCTAAAGGGCGTTACAATATACGCCTTTCTGAGAAAAAAGGGCTTACTGTTTTGGCGTGGCCTTCTAATTCTTCTTTTCCGCTTGCCTCCCATCCTGTTTCGAAAAATGCGGTCTTAGATGCGTTTTTTTCTCTTTTGCAAGAAACGACTCAACGTGATCGGTTTTCTGGCCATGATCGAAAATTTTACGCCGATTTTCTTGAAATTTTAGGAAACAGAGGACTTGCAAAACTCTATCTTGCCAAAAATGGCGATACTTTCCTCGCAGGCATTCTCGTTACTTTTTTCGCTGGTAGCGCGACCTACTTTTATGGAGCTTCTTCTGATTCTCACCGAGAGCTTATGGCACCATATCTTCTGCAATGGGTTGCCATGAAAGAAGCTCGAAAACGAGGATGTCGGGTTTATGATTTTTTTGGGGTGAGTCCTGTGGCTTTATTTTAGGGCCTGTGCACACAAAGTTTTTACAGATGGAAGAGACATATTTTGTTCAG
>CAZTVN010000048.1:1826-9568 GCA_964617145.1 uncultured Candidatus Peribacteria bacterium | reverse complement strand
AAAAAACGTATGTGGCTCTGGGCTTCTTTTGATTTCGCAAACTCACTCGGTTTTGTCACGGTGACTTTATATTTTCCACTTTGGTTGGTGAAAGATCATCATGTCTCTGACCTTTGGGTGAGTGTGCCAGTTGCACTTTCTACCATTGTTTTATTTTTCACCATTCCTCCTCTGGGGACACTTTCGGACCGATTACAGAGACGCCATCCATTTTTAATTTTTACCACTCTCCTTGCTTGTTTTACGCTCCTTTTGCTTGGACTCATCGGGATGAATGTACAAACTTTTACACCATTTATTTTCGCAACGGTTATTATTCTGTATTTTCTTTTTCAATATTTTTATCAAGCCAGTCTTGGTTTTTACTATTCATTTTTACATCAACTTTCTAATGCGCAACCCAAAGAAAAAATTTCAGGTTTAGGATTCGCCGCGGGTCAATTGGGTAATGTGGTTGGACTGATTGTCGCATTGCCATTTGCTATCGGCACGATCCCTCTTTGGAGTCAAAATAGCAGGGCAACAACATTTTTGATTGGAGCTATTTTATTTTTTCTATGCGCTCTACCAATGTTATTCTTTTTTAAAGAAGATCAGTATTATAATCTAAAACACGCAGACATAGAAAGGAAAGGTTGGATGAGTTCATTCACGAACACATTTAAAGATTTGCGTCACATTCGTCGATATCCAGGAATTTTATCATATTTATTGGTTTATTATTTTTTTGCCGATGCTATTTTAACTCTTCAGCTTTTCTCGGGACTGTATTTTGAGGTGGTGGGCGGTTTGAACGATCAGCAAAAAACTTTTCTAGGAATCGGGACCCTTTTGATAGCTATCCTTGGCGGCTTATTGAGTGCGCGCATTTCTCAACAAATAAAAAGCATGCGTCGATCTATCGCGCTGTTCATCCTATCGATGTCGATAGCTTTGTTAGGTTTATCTATTGCAAAAGGTTTGGTTTTTCTCATAGGCATCTCTCTTTTGAATGGCTTTTTCTTCGGTGCAGTATTTTCACTTTCGCGAGCTTATTTTTCGGAATTGGTGCCGCCTGATAGACAGGGACAATTTTTCAGCGTATATGTATTGTTTGAACGATTCGCTTCGGTATTGGGACCTTTGGTATGGAGCGGAACAGTTCTCTTGTCGGCATCACTTGGCACTGAAATGCAATATCGTTTAGGGATGTTTTCATTATCGGTCCTTGTGGCAATAAGTTTCATTATTTTGCAGATGAGTAAAGAACATGCTAAAAAAGATGGTTCCGTCACGAAATTTGCTTAAGGAGGTGCTGAAAAACATACCATCTACTGCAATTTTACCATTTCGAGCAAAAAACGCGAAGAAAGATGTAAAATTTGCGTTCCGAAGCGAAGTGAGGTCGAACTCCATATCGTAATCAAAGTGACCTATGACAACATGTAGTGAATGCGCAAAAATGTTTACGGTAAGAGGCAACGAACATGAATTTTTAATGAAAATGAATTTTCCCGATCCTAAAAAATGTTTTGAATGCCGGCATAAAGAGCGGATTGCGTGGCGGAACGAACGAAGTTTGTATCATCGAATATGCCAGCAGTGCAAAAAGTCAATGATCGCATGCTACTCAGAGGAAAGCGGCATCCCTCTTTACTGCAATTCATGTTGGTGGGGCAATGCTTTCAACGCATACGCATACGGAAGAGCATTTGATTTTAACCGCTCTTTTTTTGAACAATTCGCCAAACTCGAAAAATCCGTACCTCATTTCGCGCTTTTTCAAGATCCTGGTTCAGAAAATTGTCAGTACACCAATTACGGCATGGAAAATAAATCGTGTTACATGGGACTCTGCTATTGGAGTGAAAATGTTTACTATAGCCACGGTGTCATCCACGGCAAAGACTGCATGGATGTAACAAAAGTTCAACAATGCGAACTCTGTTACGAGTGCGTCGATTTAACCTCATGCACTCGTTTAATTTTTTCTCAAAATTGCTTCAAGTGTCATGAAAGTGCCTTTTTAATGAATTGCCGCAATTGTAGCAAATGTTTTGCATCCATCAATCTGGATAAAAAGCAGTACGTATGGATGAACGAACAGCTCGCGAAAGAAGAGTATGAGCATCGCATGGCATCTCTAATTCTGACTCCTGAAAAAATTAAGGAATTTCAGGAAAGTTTGCAGCAACTATCGGCGCAGAGTATTCATCGAAGTTATTTTGGAATGAATAATAACAATTCGGTGGGCGACTACATGGATCATTGCGAAAATATCTATTTCTGTTTTGATGGAATTTCATTAAAAGATTCGGCTTATTGTGATTTTACAGGAGCCAATAGCCATAATCTTTACGATTGCACATACGGAGGAATTGATTCCGCATTCTGTTACCAGTCAATGGGTTTCTGCAATAGTAATAATGTCGCATTTCAAATAGCGGGACGAAACATATATGATTCAGCGTACAATCAATATTGTTACAGCGCGCATCATCTTTTCGGTTCAATAGGAATAACTCACGGGGAGTATGTGATTTTGAACAAACGTTACCAACCCGAAGAATATACGATGCTCACAAATAAAATTATTGAACATATGAAAAAGACAGGTGAATGGGGGAATTTTTTCCCTATGCGCTACTCCCCCCATGCCTATAACGAAACTCTGGCCAATGAATATTATCCTCTTGAAAAAGAGCAAGCGCTCAAACAAGATTTACGATGGAAAAATTGCGAAGCCCAAAAACAATCTCGCGATCAAACGACAGTGAAACAATGCCAACAGTGTAGTCGCAATTTCCAAATAATAAATCAGGAACTAACATTCTATAAAAAAATGAGTTTGCCTATTGCGCACTGCTGTCCTGATTGTCGGCATCGTCGAAGATTTTTATTGAGAAGACCTCGCTCTCTTTGGCAACGTACCTGCGATCATTGTAAAAACCCTATAACTACAGCTTTTTCGCCGCAAGCATCGGAAACAGTATATTGTGAAAAATGTTATGGCGAGACTTTTTAGACTCTCCTTAATTCTATATCCGTTACGTTCGTCTTTTCTTTATGATGAAACGAATAACGAGCAGTATAGGCGCCCAGAGAGGAATAAAAACGGTAACCCAAATCAAGGCAGTTACAAGGGAATGAAGCGTTAAGATGAATCCTTTTACAGCGAGCCGAGCAACTCCCGCAAGTTGCCATTGATTTTGTTCTGTCACCGGAAGAGAAAGGCTATCGGTTGAAAGCGTTACTCGAATACTTGCCATTTCTACATTGCGTTCGAGATATTGGATACGCCCTTTTAACCTATCAATTTCCGAGCGCACGTAGGAAAGCTGTTGTTGGACTGCTATGATATCGGAAATATTTTCCGCTTTTTTTAATACCTCTAAAAATTGATTTTCTAAAGCTTCACGATTTTTTAATTCGGCATCCAAATCTTGGTATTCCTCCGTTACATCTTCTCCCGAAAATGACTCTGAAACAATCTTTATGCCAAGATTTCTGATCTCACTTAAAATAGCATCAAATGCTTGAACTGGCACCTTGAGTGTTATCGAAGCTAAAAGATCGCCTTCTTTAAGCTCATTAATAGTGCTTGAAATGATAAGACCTTCACTCGAAGTTACAAGAGTTTTCAAAGATTCTTCCGATTTCCTTACATCTTTCACGACCATATCTATCTCACCACTACGAATAACCATCCGCTCTTCGGCCGATTCAGCGCTCAGGTTTTCCGCTCTTTGATCTGCATTTGTGTAGGAATCATAGGATGGAGTCGACTTAAGAGCCCCAATATTAAAAAGTTCTCCCTTTTTTGGAAGAGATATGTTGCTCGCGTTTTTATTAATCAAAATACCTATAATAAAAAGAATAGCGAGAACAATAATGATAGCACCGAAAGCACCAAGGATAAATTTAATTTTTCTTTGCATAAAAAATAATTAGAGGACACTGAAAAACTATAATAAAAGCATTTTTTTTATTGTATCATATTTTCATACCTTGCGCCTTAATTTTTTTATCGTCGCAGCATAAAAGTCTAAGTTAAGATTTCCACAAGCCCCTAGATGCTTTTTCTCCTTAATATTCAGAGTGATGTCCGGCAAGCTCACGGCAGATAAATTATCCCCAATTTTTTTATAAGCATCTCTGAAGGGAACGCCTTTTTGGACAAGTTCATTCACGGTATCGGTAGCAAAAATTTCCGGCGAAAAAGATCGGAAAAGTTTTTTCGTATTCGGTTTAAGATTGCGAAAAAGCAATGAAATGATTTTCAAACTCTCTTCCACAATGGTAAATGAATCAATAAGCGCTGGTTTGGTAATCTTGAGATCTTTGTTATAGCCAGAAAGAAGATTGTGAGAAACAGTTTGTGTTTGCATCTGATAGGACATCACCACGCTCACATTTGCTCGTAAAACCTCCATAATGTCGAGATTTTTTTTATTCGGCATAATGCTCGATCCAGTGGTTAAAGACTCATCAATTTGAAAAAAATCAAATTCTTTACTCGTAAACCAAATCGCATCATTTGCTATTTTCCCGAGCGTCATCATAACTTGCAAGAGTGCTGTAGTGACAAAACTTTCAATTTTTCCTCGACTGTTTTGGCAGTAAAGTGTATTGATTTGAGTTCGAGCGAACTTAAGTTCTCTGGTCGTGAATGCTCGATCAATCGGCAAACTTGTCCCGAAACCAGCCGCAGAGCCTAAAGGATTTTGGTCATTCAACGAATAACAAGCTTGTAAAATCTCATAATCATCAAGCAAAGACTCTACAAAGCTGCTAGCCCATTGTCCGACGCTTGATGGCATCGCTTGTTGCGTGTGAGTATACCCCGGCATAGGGACAAATTCGTGCTTTTTGGCAAAAGATAAAATAACTTCTGCGACTAAAAGAACATGGTGTTGAACGATGGTTAAATGTTCTTTGGAAAAAAGTCGTATCGCCGTAAGCACCTCATCGTTTCGAGATCTCCCCATGTGAATTTTTTTCCCGATATCTCCAAGTTGTTTTACCAAATAATTTTCTATAACGGTGTGACAATCTTCATCAGATTCTCTTAAGAGAAATTTCCCATTTTTGTGCAAATCAGCAATTTCATCTAATGCTTTAACGAGTGCTTTAACCTCATTTTTGCTAAGCAATCCAACAGAATGAAGCATCTTTGCATGGGCTTGAGAGGCTTGAACATCATAAGGCAAAAGAATCATGTCAGAGGCGCAATGTTTGGATATGATGTACTGACAAACAGCGGGATGTGTTTTGGTTCGAGATTTTTTCCAGAGTTGAGTCATAATGGAAGAGATGAAGGAGTAAGATCGGTACTGGCAAGATAGCACGCGATTTTCCCGACACGAATATCGAGTTTTGGGAAAATAATATACGAATCGTTCTGAACGATTATTTTTTTATCGCTAACTTTAGGGCCATGCTGAAAAACGTCCTGAGCAAGAGTTTCACCCTTTTGTACGAAATCAAAATTGTGATAATCCTTAAGAAAAACAAATGATGAGCTTTGCGGCACGATTTCCTGATAAATAAAAATGTGCTTCGCGGAAACCGTACTCAAAGAGGCGCTCATGGTGGAATAAATGTTCGGCTCATGAGTGAAGTGCTTATCAGGAAGAGATGTAAACGCAACACCGATCGTTTTCAAAAATTCTTTTGTTTTGGCTAAAGTTTGAGGAAATATTGAGGGATCTTTATCTTGATGCCATCCCGCCTCAAAAGTGATACCAAGACCTCCATGTTGATCGACAAAAGTGTCGCAAGAGGAATGTAAGGAACATGCCGAAATGTGAGATTTAGAGTGGCAAGGACGTTTTTCAGCATGCCCTAAGTTTGCAATTTTGTAGTCTGAGTGACATGAAACGATATACTGCGTTTCAAAAAATCTCGCAAGAGCCAAATGATCAGAGGTATTTTTTATATAAACAAAAGGAATCGACGGTTTGATCGTTGAATGAATATCAAGAAGATAATCGGCTTTTGCAAGAATAGGCCCAATTTCAAGCGCCCTTTTTTCTTCGAGTAATAATTGTTGAGGATTTTTATTGGCGAGTTTGTAAAAATTATAGCCAAACAACCTATTTAAATCGCAATCAATATATCGAACATTTTTTTCATAGGCCTTGGGATTTCCAATAATCAAATAAATATTTCCACAAACTTTTTCATCCATGAAAGATTTTTTTAACGCTTCAATAACATAAACTCCAACTCTCTCATTTCCATGCACTCCTCCAATAATAACAACCGTTGGTCCTTTTTTTGTTCCTGAGAAATGATAAATATCCGATGCGAAAGAGACCTCTAAAGTATTCATGATGAAAGTGAAGGTAAAATCATAGTGCCGATGCCATCTCGAGTCAGAATTTCTTTTAGAAGGCTATGAGGTGAAAGTCCATTTAAAATGTGCACACTTTTCACAGCATTTTTCAGAGCCTGAATACTGGTTTGGACTTTTACAGCCATTCCATCTGTCACAATATTTTTATCAAGAAGTCGATTGGCTTCATCAATCGTTAAAGTGCTTATAAGTCGCGTTCCATCATAAATGCCGTCTAATGACGTAAAAAGAATAAGTTTTTCAGCTTTCAAATCTGCAGCAATTGAAGCAGCAATGGTGTCGGCATTGATATTGAGGATCACACCGTCATCCGTTGCGGCAAGAGGGGAAACAACGGGTAAATATTGAGAGTTGATGAGTAAATGTAAAATATCGCTATTGACCGCCGTGATATCACCAACATATCCGTAATCAAAAAATATTTTATCCCGAAGCGAAACTTCCAAAAGATTACCATCAAGACCGCTCACCCTTATCCCATTCATTCCAATTTTTTTAACTATACTGAGAATCTCGAGATTTAATGTCCCGCCATACAACATTTTTATTACTTCTAAATCTTCTTCTTTTGTCACCCTTCTTCCTTGTATTTTTTGAGGCTTAAAGCCCAGTTGTTTTGAGAGAGTATCCGCTTGAGTGCCACCGCCATGAACAAGAATTATCTTAATCTCACTATCGACAAGAGTCTTTACGTCCAGCAAAAGATTTTCGAGTAATTTTTTCGATGCAACGACTTCACCGCCAATCTTGATAACAAAAATCTTATGGTGAAATTTTTTAAGATAATAGTTTCCCTGAGTACTCGACATAAAAATTTATGTTAAAACGCTGCTAAAAATTTCTAAAAAAAGATCAATGTCTTTTTTGCTAACAGTTAAAGGAGGCATAAGTCTCAAGGTGGCTGGATCGAAAGAACTCCCAATGATAAGGCCAAGATATAAACACCTTTCGACAAGATGAGGTATCGGTTTTTTCAACGTAACACCGAGTAAAAAACCTTTTCCTGAAATCGCTTTTACAGAATTAAAGTTCAATAATTGAGATCGAAAATATTCACTTTTCATTTTTACATTATGCAAAAATTCTTTTTCGAGTATCGTATGAATCGTGGCAAGCGCTGCAGTACAAACAACCGGCCCGCCTCCAAAGGTCGTTGCATGTTCGCCAGATTGAATGGTGGCACTCACGGTATGTTTGACCATCACGGCGGCGAGAGGAAGCCCAGAGGCTAAACCTTTTGCGGTAGTAATGATGTCAGGAAAAATCCCCATACTTTTTGAGAACCAAAAAGCTCCAGTCCTCCCAAGTCCCGTCTGCACCTCATCAAAAACGAGCAACCCTTTTTTTTTCTTACACAGCTTTTCAAGTTCTTTGTAAAATTTTTTTGACGCCATTTTCATTCCAC
>CAZTVN010000048.1:0-1816 GCA_964617145.1 uncultured Candidatus Peribacteria bacterium | reverse complement strand
TTCCACCGATACTGTGGATAGGTTCACAAATGACGCAAGCAGTATCTTGAGTAAATGACTTCTCCACACTTTCAATATCACCAAGTTCGGCAAAAGTGGTATAGGAATCTAAATTTGGTGAAAATTGATGATAGGAGGGGATACCGGTAACAGAAAGTGACGTTATCGATCTTCCATGGAAAGAATTTTTAAAAGAAATGATATGCTGTTTTCCTGTATATTTCCTGGCCATTTTAATGGCAGCTTCGTTCGCTTCGGAACCTGAATTTACAAAATAGACCTGATATTTCTGAGGCAAAAGGGTTTGCGCCAATTTTTTAGCGAGTCTCACTTGAGGCTTGGTATAAAAAATATTTGAATAGAAAAGTAAATCGCGGCTTTGTTGATTGATGGCATTCAAGACATTTTTGGGACAATGACCGAGAAGGCAGGTCGCATGACCTCCATAAAAATCGAGGTATTTTTTACCATGATTATCCCAAACAAAGTTCCCAGAACCTTTGACTATTTCAATAGGGTATTGATTGTAGGTTTGAATCATGTATTTTTGTGCATTTTCTTGAAGATTCATAGAGTGAAAAAAATGTAAGAGGGGGTAGTAAGCATATTTTTCAAACCCTCCCTAAGGAAATACAGGGCTAAATATTTTTAATCCACAAGTCTCATCAAGGCCAAACATGAGATTAAAGTTTTGTATGGCATTGCCGCTCGCTCCTTTTATGAGGTTGTCGATAACAGCTTGGATAATGATGGTTCCATGAGCTAAAGTGATGGAAATATCGCAAAAATTAGAACCAACAACATCAGCGATCTGAACTTCTGGTTTTATTCGGACAAAAGGTTGCTTTTCATAGGCGTTTATAAAAAACGAAACAATGTTTTCTTTTTGAGAACTCTTGAAGGATTTTTTGAGATGGACAAAAACCGTTACATGAATTCCTCTCACAAAGGGCCCACTCGTTGGAACCAAGACAAATTGATCGAAAGATAAATCAAGCGTTTGAAGAATCTCGGCTTCGTGTTGATGCATGCCAATCTTGTAACTTTTTACATTATGATTCCTCACAGGATGATGAGTGCTTTCTTGAAAAGATTTTCCAGAACCGCTCGAACCCGTGATACCCAAAACATAAGCAAAATCGATACTATCCTTAATAGGCCAAAGCGCCAATTCGCTTGCTATAGCAAAGCAGCCAGGATTTGCTATATTGGACGAACGAGCAATCTCATTCTTATAAAATTCAGGAACACCATAGAGAAATTTTGAAATCCCATCGTTCAATTCATGATCTTTGTTTAATCGAAAATCGGCCGACAAATCTATAATTTTCGTAAGTCCCAAAAGTTTTGGAACAATTTTTTGTGATTCGGTGTGAGGAAGTGTCAAAAAGATGCAATCACTTTTCTTGGCAATATTTTGAAGCGATTCATGACTTAAGGCAATATCACAGATACCTTGCAAGTGTGTCCACACCTCGCTAAGTTTTTTATCTGTGGCACTTTCAGACGTAACAAAAGTAAGTTCGATATGAGGATGTCCCTGAATGAGTCTTATAAGTTCTAAGCCGGTATAACCAGTCGCACCGATAACAGAGACTTTTATTTTTTGAGACATTTTTGAGATATGTAATGAAATAATTCCATCGGCTTCGTAAAAGCGTTGAAAGCTGGTATCGAAAGAGTTTGTTCAATAAAATTTACACCAACTTCATTATCGGTTACGGGGCCGGACATGAGTGTTAATGGAGCATTGATGTCTTTGCAAACTTCAGCCAACTTCATGGCGCCCATGGGATCGTGAGCACAACCGACATGG
>CAZTVN010000047.1:2373-9616 GCA_964617145.1 uncultured Candidatus Peribacteria bacterium | reverse complement strand
TTGCAGCCGAAATGGTAAAATTGCAGTAGATGGTATGTTTTTCAGCACCTCCCAAGATGAATGATCTTGAACAACTCGAAAAAAAAGTTGAAAAGAAATTTAAGACTTTGGATAAGAAAAAAAAGCGTCGCATGAAAGTCTCTGGTAAAAGTGTCTTTATTTTGGCAAAATTAATAGCGAAAAAACCTCCACGTAAAAAACACCCATGATAGCATACTTAAACGGCACAGTGCTGCAAAAAACCGGGAAATACCTGATTATCAATGTGCAATCGGTAGGATATCAAGTGTTTACAACTACCAATATCATTTCGGAAATAAACCTAAATGACTCTATCGAAATTTTTATTCACACCCATGTACGAGAGGACGAAATCACCCTCTACGGCTTCTCAAATCCCCAAGAACTCGAACTTTTTAAACTAGTTCTTTCCGTCTCAGGCATTGGGCCAAAACTTGGACTTGAAATTTTAAACTGTCCCCCTGAAATGGTCAAAAATGCTATTTTTTCAAGCGATAGCGGATTTCTTACAAAAATTAACGGACTCGGGAAAAAAATTGCACAGCGTATGATTTTAGAACTCAAAAATAAAGTAGAACCCGTTTTCATGTCGCATGAACAAAACAAAAAAGGCTTAAACGATAACAAAATTGATTCCGATGTCATTCTCGCATTGGAGGGATTGGGATATTCAAAATATCACATTATGAAGGTACTCCATAAATATGAAGGCACATCTCCTTTAAGCGAAGATATGATTAAATTTTTCCTACAAAATGTCTGAAACCCTGATGAAAAACGGCTCTAAAGCTCTCTACATCACTGGAGAAAAAAATATTCAATACCTCACGGGATTTACCGGATCTTACGGATCGATACTTTTAACGAAAAAAAAAATCTTCTTTTTTACCGATAGCCGCTATTTCGAAGAAGCTAGATCATCAATAAGACTCTTTGGAGCATTTTCTTCAGATAAAAAAAATGAAAGCTATAAAGAAGTTTACAAAAAACTGAAAAATCTTGGATGTGATGGCGAAATTGAGTTTGTTCAATTTAAAAAACATGGCGATCATCCATTGCCTGCTCTTTTAAAGAAAGAAAAAATAAAAATTATGCAGTTTGAAAAAAATCATATGAGCTATGGCGGATATGAAAATTTAAAAAAACTCCTCAAAGGAATAAAACTCATACCAACTTCAGGAGTCATCGAGCTCTTACGATCAATCAAAACAAAACAAGAAATCGAATATATCGAAAAAGCTCAACATATTACCGAAAAAATTTTAGAAACCTTAAAAAAAACTATTCGCATAGGTCAAAGTGAAAAAGAGATAGATCAAAAAATACGATATTTGGGGGATGAATTTGGAGCATGTGGAATGGCTTTTGATCCCATCGTAGGGTTCGGCCAATCTTCAGCCATTCCTCATCACAGAAACTCCGATCAAAAACTCAAGAAAGGTGATCTCATCTTGCTCGATATGGGAACAAAATATAAGGGCTATCATGCGGATATGACGCGAGTCCTTTTTACGGCAAAACCGACGAATTTCCAAAAAAAAATATATAATATTGTACTGAAAGCTCATGAATTGGCAGTCTCAAAAATAAAGCCGGGAATGACCGCAGGAGATCTTGAAAAAATTGTACGTAATTTCTTAAAAAAACAGGGCTACGAGCAATACTTCACTCACGCCCTCGGTCACGGTGTTGGCCTCGAAATCCACGAATCCCCTTCTCTCTCAGAAAAAATCGGAACACAAAAAAAACCTCAAATACTGAAAGAAAATATGCTCATTACGATCGAACCAGGCATATATTTAAAAGAAAAATTCGGCATACGATTAGAAAATATCTACCAAGTCACAAAATCAGGAGCAAAAAATCTTAATTTGAGCTCTCTCGAAATCACAGAAAATCTTCTCAACTTGCCTTAAGCAATTCTTTTAACTATAATCACTTCACTTTAAACAGATTATTTAAAATATATGTGTGGTATTTTCGCATATCGTGGACATCGAAGTAATCCAGGCGAACTTGTCTTAAAAGGTCTCAAACGCCTTGAATATCGGGGATACGATTCTTGGGGAATTGCGTTTAAAAGCGGAAGTGAAATCATTGTTCATAAAGAAATTGGAAAAATTCCTGAAAAAGCTGCTGCAAAAATCAAAAACCTCGAATCACAATACAAATCCAGCAATGTCTCACTGGCGCTCGGACACACGCGTTGGGCAACACATGGTGGAGTTACAGAAGAAAATGCTCATCCTCACACGACAGAAAAAAAAGAAGTAGCCGTGGTCCACAATGGCATTATTGAAAATTTCGAAAGTCTCAAAAAAGGACTTCTTCAAAGAGGTCATCGATTTCAATCCGAAACTGACACCGAAGTTATCGCCCATTTGATTGAAGAAAATCTCAATCTTGGTCTCGAAAAGGCAGCAATACTCGCACTCGAAAAACTCGAAGGCCGATACGCTGTTTTAGCGATATGCGAAAAAGAAAACACCATTATAGCTGCCAGAAGAGGTTCACCCCTCATTATTGGAGTTTCAGGAAACGAACATTTTATCGCCTCCGACATTCCAGCATTCCTTGAATACACCAAAAAGGTCAAATATCTCGACGATAATCAGATGGTAGTGATAAAAGATCATGCGCGGTTCATTGATTTAAAAACAACTCAAGAAATCGAAAAACGCGAAATCGAAATAGATTGGGACATAGAACACGCAGAAAAAGGTCAATATCCGCATTTCATGATTAAAGAAATTATGGAGCAAAAAGAGACTATTGGAAAAACAATCAATCATAATCAAAAAATGATTGAAGAAGTAGCTCTTTTGATCAAAAAGGCCTTTGGAACCTACCTCGTGGGTTGCGGGACAGCAGGAAAAGTCTGTTTGGCAGCCTCTTATCTTTTTTCAAAAATTGCGAAACGCCACGTAAATACGACATTTGGTTCAGAATTCGCAAGCTATCATCACTTTTTAAAACCTACATCTCTATTAATAATCGTCTCACAAAGTGGTGAAACCGCCGATACTTTGGAAGCTATTGAAGTTGCGAAGGAAAAAGGATGCAAAATTATTTCTATCGTAAACGTGGAAAGCTCTACCATCGCACGAATGTCCGATGTTGTCGTTCCGATCAAAGTAGGACCGGAAAAAGCAGTCGCATCAACAAAAGCGACTACCGCACAACTCGCTATTTTGACACTTATTGCCTATGCCTGTGTAGAAAAACTCAAAGAAGGTCATCAACTTTTGGTGAACACAGCAAGTCAAATCAATGACATGTTAAATCCTCGATATGAAGATCATATAAAAACTCTTGCAGAAAAAATCCATCACGTAGAAAGCATGTATATCATTGGAAAAGACGTGAATTACCCCATCGCGCTCGAAGCGGCCATAAAACTGCAAGAAGTTTCTTATATTCACGCCGAAGGTTTTGCTGCTGGAGAACTCAAACATGGTCCCATTGCGCTTATCTCCAAGAACACCCCTTGCATTTCAATTATTGCCAACGATGAAACAAAAAACGACATCCTTTCAAATACCATGGAAATAAAATCCCGAGGTGGTTATATTATAGGAATATCTCCAGAAAATAACGAAATTTTTGATTATTGGATTAAAGTACCAGATGTCGGCAATGCTTCGCCAATAGTCAATATCATTCCCATTCAAATCCTCGCCTATCACCTTTCCGTGATTCGACAAAACGATCCAGATATGCCAAGAAATCTCGCCAAAAGCGTTACCGTAAAATAAAGGAGAGTCTCTGAAAAACTTGCGTTGCCAAAAGTCACAATCTGAAAAAACCAAAAGTTGCGTCAATCCCAACAAAAATGTATAAAGGGAACGATATCTCCTCAATTTTTCTTCATGACGAAAAATAAAAAATTCATTCTCTGGTTTGAGGAAATTGACATAAAAGACGTACCCGATGTTGGAGGAAAGAATGCCTCGCTTGGAGAAATGTATCAAAATCTTTGCCTCAAAAACAAAGACAAAAAAGACGAACAAATATTGGTGCCAAATGGCTTTGCGGTAACAGCGTATGCCTATCATTATCTTTTAAAAAAAGCAGGCATCGAAGAAAAAATAAGAAAAATCCTTAAAGGCCTCAATACTTCAGATGTTGCTGATCTCATGCAACGAGGACTGAAAGTAAGAGAGACGATATACAAAGCAAAATTTCCTGAAGAGCTTGAAAAAGAAATTATCGTCGCATATAAAAAACTTGAAAAAGAATACGAAGGTCAACTGGATGTTGCCGTAAGATCTTCAGCAACAGCAGAAGATTTGCCTGATGCTTCATTCGCTGGACAACAGGAAACCTACCTCAATATCCGTGGTGAAAAAGCCTTGATCGAAGCATGTAAAAATTGTTTTGCTTCACTCTTCACCAACCGTGCTATCTCGTACCGCGAAGATAAACATTTCGATCATTTTTCGATTGGTCTTTCAATAGGAGTGCAAAAAATGGTGCGCTCAGATCTCGCATGTTCTGGAGTCATGTTTTCTATTGATACAGAAACAGGATTCGAAAACATGGTACTCATAAATGGAAGTTATGGTCTTGGAGAAAATATTGTACAAGGGAAAGTAAATCCTGACGAATTTTACGTATTTAAAAAGACACTCGATGAAAAACATAAACCTATTATCCGGAAAAAACTCGGCTCTAAAGAAATAAAAATGGTATATTCAAAAAATAAAAAAAATCCGACAAAAAACGTTCCAGTAAAATTATCTGATCAAGAACGTTTTGTGATTGAAGATAAAATCATATTAAAACTCGCGAAATGGGCGTGCCTCATTGAAACACACTACAAAAAACCAATGGATATGGAATGGGCAATGGATGGAAGAGATGGAAAACTCTATATCGTTCAAGCGCGTCCTGAAACCGTAGAATCTCAAAAAGATCGTTCTTATCTCGAAGAATATCACATTGAAAATAAAGGGAAATTACTCACAACGGGTTCCCCTGTCGGAACAAAAATAGGAGTAGGTAAAGCCAATATCATTCACGACGTGCAAGGCATTCACGATTTTAAAAAAAATGACGTGCTCGTGACCGATATGACCGATCCTGATTGGGAACCTATTATGAAAATCGCGGCCGCCATTGTTACCAATCGAGGAGGAAGAACCTGTCACGCCGCTATCATCTCACGAGAACTCGGGATCCCCTGCATTGTGGGAACGAACAATGCTACTGAAGTGATAAAAAATCAACAGATGATTACGGTTTCATGTAGCGAGGGTGAAAGAGGATATATCTATAACGGATCTGCAAAAATAAGAATAAAACGTATTGATCTGAAAAAAATTAAACGCCCGAAAACAAAAATAATGATGAATCTCGGAGATCCTGATATCGCCATTAAATCTTCATTTATACCAAACGATGGAGTAGGTTTGGCTCGGGAAGAATTTATTATTAACAATTACATCAAAATTCATCCACTTGCCCTTATTCACTATCGCAAAATCAAAGATAAAAAAGTAAAAACACGCATCGAAGAAATCACAAAAGGATACAAAAATAAAACTGATTTTTTTGTCGACAAGCTCGCTGAAGGCATTGGACTTATAGGATCCGGATTCTATCCAAGAGATGTCATTGTAAGACTTTCCGATTTTAAATCGAACGAATACGCAAATTTAATCGGAGGAAAAGATTTCGAGCCACTCGAAGACAATCCCATGATCGGATGGCGCGGGGCATCTCGATATTATAGCAAAGTATATAGACCGGCATTTGATCTTGAATGTCAGGCACACAAAAAAGTTCGGCAACAGATGGGACTTAAAAATATAAAAATCATGATTCCATTTTGTCGCACCGTGGATGAGGCGAAAAAAGTCGTAAAAATAATGGAAGAAAATGGACTCTGTCGTGGAAAAGACGACCTTGAGCTGTACATGATGTGTGAAATTCCATCAAATGTAACTCTGGTGAATGAATTTTCAGAAATTTTCGATGGATTTTCTATAGGATCAAACGACTTAACACAACTCGTACTCGGTATCGACCGCGATTCGGCACTTGTAAGCCATATTTATGACGAAAGAAACGAAGCGGTAAAAAGAGTCATAGCGAGTGTTATCAAAAAAGCCAAAAGCAAAAAAAAGAAAATCGGAATCTGCGGCCAAGCGCCTTCGGATTTCATTGATTTTGCTGAATTTCTTGTAGAACAAGGCATTGACAGTATCTCTCTCAATCCGGATACCATCATCAAAACAACGCTCGATATTGTAAAAACCGAAGAAAGACTCGCTTCCTTATCCAAAAAAAAATAAAATTTCCTTTATCGCATTCTATGCGTATCCTCGGCATCGATCCTGGGACAGAAATCATAGGTTTCGGCATCATTGATTACGATAAAGGAAATACAAAAATTATCGATTTTGGATGTATCCGAACACATCGAAATATCGGATCTGCCCAGAGACTTCACCAAATTGCTCAAGATCTAAAAACACTCATACAGAGATGGAATCCAAAAATTCTCGCCATAGAAAAAATATTTTTCTCAAAAAACATCAAAACAGCTATGGCAGTCTCGCAGTCACGAGGAGTTATTCTCGAAAAAGCTATCGAATATAACTTAAAAATTTACGAATATGCACCAACGGAAATCAAACTCTCTATAACAGGAGAAGGAAGAGCTGATAAAAAACAAATCCAAAAAATGATAAAAATATTGCTCTCACTTGAGTCCGAACCTGCCTCAGATGACGCCGCGGACGGACTTGCAGTAGCTCTCTGCCATGGGCTTTTAGCACAGTTTTCTTCTCTTGCGAATGAAAAAGAAAATCAGTAAGGTAATATAAGAAAATCTCAAAATCATTATAAAAAATGAAAAAGGTCATCAAAGTACTTTCCGTCATAGCCTTAGGACTCTTTCTCATTATTCTTGGAAATGCCCTAGGCGTCCAAGGAAGTTTCCAAAAATATCTTTCTCAATATAAAAAAGAAGTTAATGACCAATCAAAAAATTTAAGCACCGATATTACGCAAGAAGAGAAAGAAGAAACATTAACATACACCGAAAGAATTGAGAAAGGAGACACTTTTTTAGAAAATGGATATAGCAATTTCGCCATAAAAGAATATGAGCAGGCCATAAAAATAGCCTCTGAAAAAATTGAAGCATACATAAAACTGGGAAAAATCTATTTTTCAGAAGGGCAGAGCGAAAAAGCTTTTGAATATTTTAGAGAAG
>CAZTVN010000047.1:0-2363 GCA_964617145.1 uncultured Candidatus Peribacteria bacterium | reverse complement strand
TTTTAATAATGCAAAAGTTTCATTCGAATCCATCGTTGGAGATAATCAAACAGCCGTCTATTATAGAGGGCTTATAGCCGCCTTCATGGATGACCGTGAAGCAGCAAAAGGGCATTTTAAAAAAGCTATAGAAATTTCAACAACAGAAGAAACCTCCAAAAACGCGAGACGTTTTCTCGATGCCTATGAAGAATTCGAATCAAGCGAAGGAAGTGAAATAATATATCTCCAAACACTCCTTGCGAAAGTCTTCAATCAAGTTGGAGAATATGATTTAGCTCTTAAACTGGCTCAAGACGTTGTAAAAGAAAAAAATGACTATAGAGACGCGTGGATACTTTTGGGCTACGCCTGTCTAAATAAAAAAGATTATGAATGTGCGTTAAACGCTTTTTTGGAAGCCAATAATCTTGATAGCGAAAAAGCAGAAACCCAATATTTTCTAGGACTTACCTTTATTGGCCTCAATAAAAATGAAGAAGCAGCCAAATATTTGAAAATGGCCATCGAAAATGGCTTTGAACCACAAGTAGAAGCCAAAGAAAAATTAGCCCAAATACAGCTTGAAATTGGACAATTTCGTGAAGCCGCTGAAAATTATGAAGACGTAAGGAAAGAAAATCCTGAAAATCTTTCAAATTTCACTCGTCCGATATGGATTTATATAGAAGAACTCTTTGAACCTGAAAAAGCCTTAAATATAGCGCAGGAAGCGATTCAAACACATCCAGAAAATGCCATGAGCTTTAATCTTCTCGGATGGGCACTTTTAGAAAATGAAAGATACCGTGAGGCGGAACAAAATTTAAAATATGCTCTCCAATTGGATCCAAACTTAAGCGCAGCCTATCTCAATCTTGGACAACTAGCGGAAAAACAAGGACTGATCGAAAAAGCAAAAGAATATTATAAAAAAGCCCACTCACTCGCCACTGATGAAGAGACAGCGGTAAAAAATCTTGCAGCACAAAAATACAACGAAATTCTAAAAAAAGAAAAAAATCCTAACGAATAAGGATGACAATAGTACCACTCATAATAACAATTCTCGGAGGATTCATTGTGGGGAGTTTCCTCAGCGTTGTTATCAAGAGAATAAAAAAAAATGAAAAAGGTATCGTACTAGGACGTTCAAGATGCCCACATTGCAAAGTTAAACTAAAAGCACAAGAACTTATTCCGATTGTAAGTTACATTATTCAAAAAGGTCTTTGTCGAAACTGTAAAGAAAAAATCAGTCCTTTCTATCCATCGATCGAGATTTTGACCGCTTTATTTTTTGCACTCATTTTTATAAAATTTAATCCATTTACAGAAGAAATCCTCAATGCGGGAACGAAAGAAATCGCACTTTCGATGACCATGCTAATCATAGCTTTTATCTATGCAGGGATACTCATCGCAACCTTCTTCTACGATCTTCTGTACATGGAAATACCCGATAAAATTCTTATTCCCGGCATCATTTTTGCGCTCACATCAACAATTTTCCCATTCAGTCCTCACCTTATAGATGGACTCATTGGAGCAAGTATTCCAGTTGTTTTTTTTGGCCTTCAAATTTTAATATCAAAAGGAAAATGGATCGGAGCCGGAGATTTGAGAATAGGAGCCTTTATGGGACTTATTTTAGGATATAAAGGCGTACTTTTAGCCCTATTTCTAGGTTACATTATAGGAGCAATAGTCTCAAGTTTTCTCTTACTGACAAAAAAAACCACACTCAAAACACAAATACCTTTCGGACCTTTTCTCGTAATAGGGACAATAATAACATTTCTCTTTCGCGAAGAGATACTCAATTGGTATTTTAATCTCTTTTCTTTCTAATGAACAAAAAACATCGACAAAAAGTACTCCTTACGATTCTCGATGGATTCGGAGAAAGCAAAAAAAATCAGGGAAATGCTATTAAAAAAGCGCGTATGCCTTTCTATCAAATGCTCCGAAAAAAATATCCAACAACCTTTCTCAAAGCTTCTGGAAACGCAGTGGGCCTTCCAAAAGGCTTTATGGGAAATTCAGAAGTCGGCCATTTTACGATCGGAGCAGGAAGAATTGTTTGGCAATCATTAGAAATGATCAATCGCACGATTCGTGATAAAAGTTTTTTCAAAAATGAAGCTCTCCTCAAATCTATTGAAAACGCCAAAAAATATAATTCCGCTATTCACTTAATTGGGATGATTTCAGATGAAGGAGTCCATGCGCAGATCGATCATCTTTTCGCACTTTTAAAACTCATAAGCCAACATAAATTAAAGAAAGTCTACATTCACGCCATTACTGATGGACGAGATGTCTCAGAAAAATCAGCCAAAAAATACATCGAACAAATCCAAAAAAATATCAAAAAATATAAA
>CAZTVN010000046.1:0-10016 GCA_964617145.1 uncultured Candidatus Peribacteria bacterium | reverse complement strand
GACGGTTCCCAATTGCTCGGCAATGTCCTTAAGGGAAAGCCCCGCCCGCTTTTTTTATCCCCGTTGATTCCTTGTGAGTAGTTACAATTGTGATTATTGCGAAAATGTTTTTTTTTGTTACAATATCGATGTTTTTAGCTTTTTGACTGTGCGCTCGTAGTTCAGTTGGATAGAACGCAGGCTTGCGGAGCCTGAAGTCGCAGGTTCGAATCCTGCCGGGCGCAGTAAAATCTGATATTCCGAAAAATTGACCGTTTATTTCTCCTATCGAATTTTTTTGTACATATTATGTGGTCCGATATCAATTAAAAGAATCGTGTCTTGAGATGATACGCTAAAGATCACTCGATAGTTTTTATCCACGCGAAAAGACCAAATATTTTTATGACGAGGTTTGAGTTTTTCTGTATGGAGTGAAGGGTGAAAAATATTTTTAAAAAAGAGTTGAAATTGTTTTTTTACTTTTTGTTTTGTAGGTTTCTGTAGTTTTTCGAAAGAAATTCGGAAGCGCGTAGTTTCAATTATTCTCATGTCAGAGATTTTAGAAACTCTGTTGTGTTTTTGAATGTTTTTGTTCGACCTTTTCGGACATCTTCCTCTGCTTCCTCTAAGAGACGAATAAAGTCTTCCGTATAGAGATTCGTTGATTTCATGAGATTAGCAAATCCTGTTTCTTCGAATGGACTGATTTCAAAAATCGGTTTTGATCTCCAGACTACAATGAAATGAATTCCTTTTTTAACGTCTTCTCGTATTTTTTTTGTTTTTGTCTGAAGTTCTTTAATGCCAATTATTTTTGTCATATTTAAAATATACTTTAAAGACTACTTTATAGTATAGCGTATAGGTATTTTTAAAGTCAAATACAGCTACCCTGACATAACATTTATCCTACTCAACGTAAGTTTTTCAGACCCTCCTTAAAGTTTTTTATCCGAAAATAAGCGCTTCTGGTTTGAATAAAAATAGAAGCCCTAAGATGAGCATTATGATGCCTCCGATAAGATGAGAGGCACGAGTATATTTATGGGCGGTAAATCCGATTTTTTCAAAACTGTAGAGCGCTATGCCGAATACGATGAAATCGTCGATCATGTAGAAGAGGATGTATAAAAACATAAGTCCTTGTCGTGTAATCCATGAAAGAGCGTTGATATCTAAAATTTTTGTAAATGCTTGAGGGATTCCGATAGAACAGGCAAATTCGATAATGTTTACGGAAAAAGCCAGCCCTAAAATTCCCAGTGCGGTAATTATCGTCAGGGGCTCCGTGACGTAATGTTCAATTTTTTGTTTGATTTTACTCTTTGAATCGAGATTTCCGACTTTGCATGAACTGTCACCAAAGAAAAATTCTTTTAAGAAAAATCCTCCTGCTCCCAAAGACACAAGTCCAACTATTGGTGTTATGACTTTGTCCATACCAATAAAATCCCAAGTTGTCATCCAAACATTGAGAATTCCATAATACATTAGAGTTTCCGCCAATATAAAAAGACCGGCCATTTGCCACATTCTTTTTTTTGAATGTGTTTGAATAAGAATCGTGAGCAGCATAATGAGTACCCACATGGCGCAGGGATTGAAACCGTCAACGAACCCTAAAACGATTGAGAGCAATGGTAAAGAGTATCGACTCACATCAACTACCCCTATAAATGGGATTTTTACAAGAAATGGTTCATTTTTTGTTTCGCATAAAGCCCCCAATTTTTCAGAACATGTTCCATCTTCTACTTCTTCGCGATTTTTACTTCCTCCTTTTTCTAAAAATTCATCCAAAGAATGATAGGTTTCTTCATTTTTATTGTTTTCAATGAGTGTTTGGAATCTTACTCCTGTCGTTTCTGCCTGATCAAAACCTTGAATTACCGTCCATCCGATGATCGTTGTAGGCGTGACTTTTGGAAGGCCTTCAAGTTCTAGTATTTTTTCGAAAGATTCTTTTTCTTCTTCGATGTTTATATCATGGTATGTGACAATAATATCTTCGCGATTTTTTTTGAGTTCTTCAAGAAATGAACGTTCCTCGATACAGTGAGCACAATCTTTGCGTTCAAATACATGAATGGGTACAGCTTTTTCCTGAATCTCGTTTGGATTGTTTTCTTCAGGGTTATGGGCAAAGCTGGCATGGATCGAAATAAAAAAAAGAAGACTTAAAAGCCCAAGCCAGCAAATATATTTAAGCTGATGTTCTAGATGATGTTTGAACTTATTCATTGTTTTTAAGGATTTTTTTTTATTTTTACAGCGATTTTGTTACAATTACAGCATATTTTATAAAATATTTCCAATGCTATCTCTCATACGCCTTCGTCGGTTTTTAAAATTTTTATCGCGATTTTCTTTTTTTGGGCTTTTTTTATTGGTCATTTTTCTTAGTTCTTGTACCTCGAGTCAATCAGATAATGTTGTTTCATTTCAGCCATGGAGTAAGGGAGCGGTTCAAGCGAAAGTTGTGATAAAGGAGTATAGCGATTTTCAGTGTCCTGCCTGTCGGGCATATTTTTCTCTTGTTGAACAATTACTTCAAGAGTTTCCAGACAGTGTTGCATTAGAGTATCACCACTTTCCCCTTCGTTCTATTCATAAATATGCTAATTTGGCTGCTCAAGCCTCTGAGGCTGCTGGACTTCAAGATGCTTTTTGGCCTATGCATAAACTTCTTTTTGAGCATCAAACTGATTGGGTGAACGCTTCCGATCCTAAAGAAGTTATTTTTGGATATGCCGAAAGTCTTTCTCTCGATATCCCAAAATTTAAAAATGATTTGGAGAATGATATTGTTTTAGATCGAATTGATGAGGATTATAAGAAAGGAATAGAGCTTGGGATTCGTGGAACGCCGACTTTTTTTATTAATGATATTCTTATTGAAAATCCCAAAAGTTATGAAGAGTTTCGCTCGGTTGTTCAATCTTTCCTTAATCAAGCATCTTAATGATTATAATGAGATATCGAGATAGAATAGGGTCTCGAGCAAGCGGGAGATACCTGTCTCTGTCTGGCTGGAAGGTGAGTGATAGGCATCTGGCAGGCGGGTGGCAAGGTGGTATCGAGACAAAGGCTTTATCGTTTTTTTTTATATTTTTATTGAGCGGTCTTTTTTTTAGTTTTTTTCTTTTTATTCCGCGTTCTTTTGCTGCGGATATTGTGCCGAATGAACTTGGTCGTATTCCTATTATGGAATATCATTCTTTTGATGAAAATGAGGATGCTTTTGTAAGGAGTTTTGAAAATTTTAGGCGTGATCTTGAATTTTTTTATACGAATGGTTTTGTCCTGATATCTTTTAAAGATTATATCAATCAAAATTTTAATGTCCCTTTTGGCCGCATGCCTCTTATTTTTACTTTTGATGATGGTGTTTTAAGTCAATTCAATATCTTGGAAGATGGATCGATTGATCCAGATAGTGCTATTGGCATCATGGATGCTTTTTTTGCTGCGCATCCTGATTTTGGACGCAGCGCAATTTTTTATCTCAATCAAAATCCTTTTCGGCAAAAAGATTTTGCCGCAAAAAAACTTCGTTATCTTCTTGATACCGATCGTGAGATCGGGAATCACACCATCAATCATGATAATCTTCGCGAACTTGATTCTGTTTCGATTCAAACATCACTTTCTGATTTGCAAGGTAAAATTGATGAACTTCTCGGAAGTCCTTATCCCCTTAAGAGTCTTGCCTATCCTTTTGGTGCCGTCCCTCGTGAAGAGAATTTGAAGTATTTGAAAAATGGACAATCTGGCGCAGTAACCTATTCCATCACTCATGCGCTTTTGGTTGGCGCTGATCCTGAATATCCATCGTATCATATTCAATTTGATCCTTACGCTATCCGACGCATTCAGGCTGATGATAGTGAATTTAAGCGTTGGTTTGGACGAGATCCTTCTCAAATTATCGAAACTTCGTATTCTTTTATTCCTTTTGTGAGTGACGGCGATCCCAAAAAAGTGAGTATTCTTGAAAAAGATCGAGACAAGGTAAAAAGTGAGGCGCTTAAGCAAGATATTGCCATTGTTTTGAGTTCCTCTGCTCCTGCTCCTTTACCTCGTTTGGTTTCGAAAGGTTGGGATAAAGCGCTTTCTAAACCTGTTTTTCAGATTGAGTCTCAAGAAGAGGTTTCAGTTCATTCCCAAGAAAAAACGTCGCTCAATTCTCAAACAGGATCGGTAATTTCTCAAGCAGACCAACTTTCTCAATCAGAGCCGACGCAAGTTTTGCAAGGAAGGGTGTCTCCTTTTCAACCAGCTTTACCGGTATCATTCGAATCTTTTTTTGATTTTTTTCAAATAAAATCAGAGTTTGAGGTTTTGTTTACTTCTTTCAATGATTTTTTGCAATATTTTCATTATCTTGCTTCTCATATTCGTCTTCAAAAAATTCCGAATGAGATTGAATTTACTTCCGATGGTTATTTTTATACTGTCCAGGATGGTGATACTTTAGGAGCTTTAGCATCGAAATTTTTGCCGTATACTTCTTATTATCTTCGTCAGGATTTTATTTCGGAGCTTGAAAAATCGTTTGAGAGTTCGGATTTTCAGGCTGGATTTAAGTTAAAAATTCCCGGAATTGAGACTGTTATTATTGATATCTCTCCACTTTCTGATGATAGGAAGGGTATTTATTGGACTGGTTATACTGCCGGAAGTTTGCGGTCAAAAGATCTTCTTCAAGACCTTGTTGACGTTTCTGGAAATATGGTTATTTTTGATGTAAAGGAAACTGCTGGTGAGATTTTTTATGATACGAAAGTTCCTTTGGCGAATGAAATTTCTGCCGTTTCTCTTCTGCTTCCTGATGTTCAAAAGCTTGTGAGAACTTTTCATAAAAATGGCGTGTATGCGGTGGCGCGAATGACGGTTTTTAAAGATGTTATTCTCGCTCAATCAAAACCTGAATTTAGGATTAAAAATCGTGCTACTGGCAAGCCTTTTACTGAAGGAGAAGTTATTCAGTGGGTTGATCCATCTCATATTGACGTTCAAAATTATAATATCGCTTTAGCGCAAGAAGTGGCTCAACTTGGTGTTGATGAAATTCAATTTGATTATATTCGTTTTCCGACACTCGGCGACACGAAAGATGCTTTATATTTTTATGAAAAAGATCATCCTGACTGGCAGAAATATGATGTTATTACGGATTTTCTTGCTCGTACTAGGGATGCTTTAAAGCCTTACGGAGTCAAACTTGGAGTTGATGTTTATGGTATCATCGCATGGAACGATGGTATTGATTCGAAGTATACTGGACAAAAAATTGCACAAATGGCTCAATATGTTGATGTTGTTTATCCCATGATTTATCCTTCACATTTTGGCCCAGGTTTTGGCGGACATAAAAATCCCGCTGATGAGCCGTATTTTTTTATTCAAGAAAGTACCAAAAAATTTATTACCCTTATTGATGGTAAAGCAAAAATTATTCCTTGGATTCAGGGATTTCCTTATAGGGTGAGCAATTTTGGTGTTTATTATGTCGCGGCTCAGATAGATGCACTTAAAGATATTGATATTCATTCTTTTGCTGTCTGGAGCGCTGCAAATAAGTACGATCAGAGCTTGCCGGCGTTTTAGTGTTTTATTTTAATTTTTAAGATTGAAGATGATGATTGATAAACCTTTTACATTGGTTTCTCCTTTTAAACCCACAGGGGATCAACCAAAAGCCATTGAACAACTTGTTTCCTGTATTTCTAAAGGAGTTAAGCATCAGACACTTCTTGGTGCTACTGGAACAGGAAAAACTTTTGTTATTTCGAATATTATTGCGCAGTTAAATAAGCCGACATTAGTTGTTGCTCATAATAAAACTTTGGCTGCTCAACTTTGTAGTGAGTTTAAGGAATTTTTTCCTCAAAACGCCGTGAGTTATTTTGTTTCTTATTATGATTATTATCAACCAGAAGCCTATATTCCTCATACTGACACGTATATTGAAAAAGATGCTTCAATCAATGAAGAAATTAATAAATTTCGTCATGCTGCGACGACCAATCTTTTGACTCGGCGCGATGTTATTATTGTTGCTTCGGTATCTTGTATTTATGGTCTTGGTTCTGAAGAATATGAAAAGCTTGCCATCGAACTTAAAGTGCATGATGAATGTAAGAGGGATAAGCTGCTTCGTAAATTGACGGATATTCAGTACACGCGCTCCCAGCTTGAGTTTAAACAAGGGATGTTTCATGTTCTTGGTGATACGGTTGAAATTTTTCCTCCTTCTTTGGATACGATATATCGATTAGAATTTTTTGGTGATGAAATTGAACGTATTACTGAGGCAGATTCTTTTACCGGCGAGGTTATTCAAGAACTTGAGAATATTTTGATTTTTCCTGCCAAGCATGACGTCACAACAAAAGAACGTATTGAAAAAGCTATAGGCGGTATTCGTGAAGATCTTGATAAACGCTATAACCAACTTTTGTCCATAGGGAAAAATCTTGAGGCGGAGCGACTTAAGACCCGAACGGAGTATGATATCGAACTTCTTCAGGAAATGGGGTATTGTCCGGGTATTGAAAATTACACACGGTATATTAATGGTAGAGAAGAAGGCCAAGAACCGGCTACACTTCTTGATTATTTTCCTGACGATTTTCTTCTTGTTATCGATGAATCTCACATGACGGTTCCCCAAATTGGGGGTATGTATAATGGGAATCTCTCTCGCAAAAACACCCTTATTGAGTATGGTTTTCGTTTGCCTTCTGCGGCTGATAATCGTCCGCTGAAATTTGAAGAATTTGAGAAGCATATGAATCAGGTTATTTACGTTTCGGCGACTCCTTCTTATTATGAGCTTGGAAAAAGTGGTAAATGTATTGCCGAACAAATCATTCGGCCTACGGGACTTCTTGATCCGGTCGTTACCGTCAAACCCAAGAAAGGTCAGATTCAAGATATCCTTAATGAAATTGAAAAGCGCGTTTCCATGAAAGAACGAACACTTATTACCACTTTGACGAAACGTTCGGCGGAGGATTTAACTGATTTTTTACTCGAAAAAGGTGTAAAAGTCCGTTATCTTCACTCTGATATCGATACCCTTGAGCGTATTGAAATTCTTCGCGATTTTCGACTTGGGAAATTTGATGTGCTTGTTGGTATCAATCTCCTTCGTGAAGGACTTGATCTTCCTGAGGTTTCATTTATTGCTATTTTGGATGCTGATAAAGAAGGTTTTTTGCGATCCACTACGGCTTTGATACAAACTATTGGTCGCTGTGCCAGAAATGTTCATGGTTATACGGTTCTTTATGCTGATACCATTACCAATTCTATGAGCGCTGCTATTTCAGAAACTGAGAGACGGCGTGAAATTCAAATGACCTATAACGAAAAGCATGGGATTACTCCTGCAACTATTGAGAAAGCTGTTCGAGATATTGGTATGCAGAAACATAAAACTGAAGTGAAACGCAGAGATGCGAAAAAGATTCCAAAGGAAGAAGTTGGTCGGCTTATTCAGATGATGGAAAATCAGATGGATTTAGCCGCGCAAAATATGGAATTTGAAAAAGCTGCGGAACTTCGCGATCAGGTAGAGGCTTTAAAACAAGATTATCTCGTATAGACTTTCTTTAGGAGGTGCCGAAAAACATACCATCTATTGCAATTTTACCATTTCGGCTACAAAATGTTCAAAGCTTCTCGACGTATCTTCGGATGAATAGCCTTCGTCGCTTTTCACATTTTTCGCTCGAAATGGTAAAATTTCGTTACAACGTTATGTTTTTCAGCACCTCCTTTACAATTTTTGTCAGATTTTTTATAATTTATGAGAGAGATTTTATTTTTTCATTTTTTATATGAAACGTAATATGAAACGTACTTTTTTTATCGTGTTTGGCATTGGCTTAGCGTCTCTTTTATTTTTGGTATCTTGTAATTTTTCGCGACCATCCACTGAAACCAATGAAGTGAGCAATCCGATTGAGATTGTTCGCGAGGAAGAGCCGGTATCAAAGGTTCCAACTCCAAAAACTCCTCAGGAACTTACCGTCATTTCTGATGAGAGTGAGATGAGTTTTGTGATTTTTCTCGATGGCAAAAAAGTTTCGACCATTCCTCGTGATAATCCTTCTCAAATGACATTTCAGAGAGTGATGAAAAAATATGCCTATATTGGTTTTAATTATACAGGACTTGGTGGTTATATCCTTTATAGTGGACCAGATGAAGTTTGGCGTTTAGACCTTTCAACCTATACTTTAGATAAAGTTCTCACTCATGAGATGCAATCTCTTTCGGATAGCGATATTTCTCCTGATGAAAAGATGTTGGCTTATATCCGTTTTGATGTTTCAGAAAATCAAGTTTTAGTTATTCGGAATATTGAATCTGCGGAAGAGCAGGAATATGCCATTTCTTCGCAGTATCCATGGCTTGGGGATGTGTATTTTTCTCCTGATGGGAGTAAAGTGGCTTTGGCTGCTGCCGAAAAGGAACCTGTTGAAAAAGGTGGTGTTTTTATTGTTGAAGTTCCTCGTGGTGCTGTTTCCGAGGTCGTTATTCGTGAAGACGGTGTGTATTATGTGAAGGGGTGGAACAATAATGATGAGGTTGGTTATGTCGGGGTGCCGTAATTTGAGGTTTTTGTAGAAGATTGTATCAAGGGCGATTGTTTTTATAATTTGTCCAAGGTCAGTGGGGGTTTTCAAAATAATCATGTGTGGCGTTTTTGGTTGAAGGAATTTGTCTTTTGTGGTAGAATTATAAAGGAGGTGCTGAAAAACATAACGTTGTAACGAAATTTTACCATTTCGGCTGCAAAATGTTCAAAGCGGATCAAAGTATCTTCGGATGAATAGCCTTCGTCGCTTAGTAGGGATTTGCTTGAAAAGCTTGAAAAATCAAAGATTTTTCAACACTTTTCATCCTTCGCTTCGAGAGGTTTCATGGAATTCAACCTCTCTTCGCTTCGGAACGCAAATCTCGCATCTTCTTTCACATTTTTCGCTCGAAATGGTAAAATTTCGTTACAACGTTATGTTTTTCAGCACCTCCTAAGATATAATTTTATTTTTTATGTATGACAGATAGTCCTGAGCGTCCTCGAGAAGGAAGCGGGGATTCTGCTGAAGATGTGAGAGTTAGGCTAGAAGCTGTTCCTGCTGGGAGCATCCCGCCTGGTGAAGGAGGGGTTGATCTAGAGGAAGAAGAGGCGGTTCGAGCGGACGATGAATCAAGTGCAAGGGGATTAGTGGAGGGGGTTGAAGGACCTGACTCTGATATCGAAGGCGATGCTTCAGGGGCGGGAGTTGAAGGAGTCTCCGTTGGTATTACTGATCCAACTCCAGATCCTGAAAGCCTCGAAACTCCATCTCCTGCCCCAGATGGTACAGAAGATAAAAAAGATATAAATTATTCTGAAATGTTTGCCGCTGTTACGGGCAATCTTTTTCGGACATTGGCTTCGCTTTTTAAAGATTTTGGAAATTTTGGTGAACTTCTTGAACTTATGGCCGATAAAGCAAAACTTGAGGATGTTCCTGACACCGCTACGGAAGAAGGAAAAAAACTTTTTAAGGAAAGAGTTGGAGTTTTTATTCAAGAGATGAATGGAGTTTTGGGTTTGAAGGATGGTGCCGGTTGGAATCCAGAAGATTTTTTGGATTTTAATAATGTTGAGCATATAAAAATTCTTGACGAAATTTTTTCTAAAAAATTTCGAGATGAATCGTTTCCTGCTTTTTTTGATCGATATGTGAGTTTGGAAGAAAGAGATCGTTTAAAAGCTGTGAACGGTGGCGACAGATTTACTGTTTTGCAGAAAGTTTTCAAGAGAAAAAATACTGAAGAAGAGAATGATGATTTAAAGCACAGTCGTTTCGCGCCGTAGTGACACTTTCTGTTGCTTTCAGACTATGGTACAGTGATTTCATAGAGGATAGTGGTTAAATGTGCTGAGTGTTCTTCTCCACTTTATCCCTATCTTCTTAAATATTCCTTTGAGCTCCTTCCGAAGGTGGTAACGATCTGTGTACCCAAGAAGT
>CAZTVN010000045.1:0-10223 GCA_964617145.1 uncultured Candidatus Peribacteria bacterium | reverse complement strand
TCCGCATAGTGAAAACACATTCTTATGTTTTGATTAGTCGAAAATTTTTGATTAATCAATTCTTTTATTTTGGCTTCTATATGCCTTGGATTCTTCTCGCCTTCTTTGTAAAGTTTTTTCCCGTATTCTAAAGAGTCATAAAGAGCGGTCGCCAAATGTCTTTCTTGAGAATTTAAGTAGATATTTCTTGAACTTAAAGCGAGTCCGCTTGGTTCTCGGACAGTTGGCATCATTCGTAATTCTATTGGAAATTTCATTGTCTTTATGAGCCAATCTATGACGCATGTTTGTTGATAGTCTTTTTGTCCAAAGTAGGCTTTGTCCGACTCAATTATTTTCAATAGGATATTTACCACTTGTGCTACGCCTTGGAAATGACCCGGTCTATCACAGCCGCAGAGAATATCAGAAAGTGAAGATGGAACTTTTAACTTGCCACTGTTCCCAGCCGCAAGCTTTTTATTTTGATGATATATTTCTTCGACATCGGGATGAAAAACGGCATCAGCTCCTACATTTTCGAGCATTATTTTATCACGCTCAAAGTCTCTCGGGTATTTGTCATAATCTTCATGCCGCCCAAATTGCGCTGGATTGACAAAAATACTTACAATAACCATGTCACATTCTTTCTTCGCAGCACGTAGAAGGCTTAAATGTCCTTCGTGGAGAAATCCCATGGTTGGGACAAAACCAAGAGTTTTCCCTTTCATTTTTAGGGTCGCTATCCATTTTTTTAAGAGAGCCTTTGTTTCAAAAATTTCCATCTTTCACCTTTAAGGAAGTCTGAAAAATTTGCAGCCAAAATTTGTAATTTTCGTTCAGTAACATAGTTTTTCAGCACCTCCTTAGTATATCTTTTCGAGAGGCGCGACACTGATCGCCAATTTTTTTACGCCTATTTTGGGATTTTCAAAGACAATGGTTGCTATCCCTCCAAGAACATTAAGCACGAGACCATTTCCCCATGTTTTATGAGAAACTTTATCTCCATCTTTCAGCTCGAGACTATTTTCAAGACTTTCTACTGGAACAGGTTTTTTACCGATCACTTTTGGATCGATCGGCTTCATAGAAGAAAAAGGTTTCATATATGAAAAACTTTTATTCCTTACTATAAGTTCTTCGGGAATATCTGGTAAAAACTGCGAAGGTTCATGCGTCAATGTTTCTCCATACAAAAGTCTCTGAAGTGCATGTAAAAGAAAAAGATCTTCTTTTGCGCGTGTCAAAGCCACATACATTAATCTCCTTTCTTCTTCAAGTTGCTCTGGGTCAAAAAGACTTCTCGAATGAGGAAAGAGACCTTCTTCAAGGCCACAAATAAATACGCAAGGGAATTCCAAGCCTTTCGCGGCATGGATAGTCATAAGAGTCACAGCATTATCCTTGCCGGAGCGTTCTGAAAAGCTATCTGAGCCTGACCGCGGATCAATAGTATCAAGGTCAGCAATAAGTGATACTTCTTCCAAAAAAGTGGCGAGCGATATGCCAGGAGCAAGACCGTCATATTTCGAAGCAACAGAAACCAGTTCCCGAACATTCTCAAAACGCACCTCTCCTTCTTCGGTCTGGTCACTTAAAAGGAAATCTTTGTATCCACTCCGTGCCAAGATAGTTTTGATGACTCCCGAAGCGGTAAATTCTTTATTTGCCTCAAAAAATTCTTGCCACATTTTCATAAATGATTGGAGTGTTTGCTTTTTCCCATCGTTTAATTCTTCTATGCTTTCCACCTGTTTTAAAGCTTCAAAAAAATTCATGCCCGTTTGACTCATAAACGTGTTGATAGCTTCGAGTGTTTTTCCACCGATATTTCTTGGAGGAGTATTTATAATTCTCATAAGATTGGTAAAATCGAGCGGATTCTGAACGACACGAAGATACGCAAGAATATCTTTGATTTCTTTTCTTTCATAAAATTTCACGCCTCCAACAATACGATAGGGAATGGAAAACCGCATAAATACTTCTTCGAGCACTCGTGATTGCGCATTCGTTCGGTACAAAACGACGAAATCGGTGTACGTCGGATATTCATGTGTTTTTACTTTCTCCATAATTTCTCGAGCGATAAGTTCTCCCTCCTCTCTTTCATTACGGGCTTGATACAAACGAATTTTCGGACCTTCTTTTTTTTCTGTCCACAATTTTTTCTCCTTTCTTTTCTTATTTTTCATAATAATATGATGGGCTGCATCGAGAATAATTTGGCTTGAACGGTAATTTTGTTCAAGTTTAATGACTTTCGCATCTTTGTAATCCTTCTCAAAATCAAGAATATTTCGAATATCCGCCCCTCTCCAACTGTAGATCGATTGATCTTCGTCTCCTATGACGCAAATGTTTCGATATTTCTCAGCTAATTTTTTCATCAAAACATATTGAGAGTGATTCGTATCCTGATATTCATCCACCGAAATATATTGAAATCTTTCTTGATATTCATCGAGAATGTCAGGTATTTTCTGAAAGAGTTCTACGGTTTTCATAATAAGATCATCAAAATCGAGCGCATTATTTCTTTTGAGGGCCCTTTGATAGGTTTCATACATCCTTGCCACTATTTGATTAAAATAATTCAAAGCAAAATTTTGATATTCTTTCGGACCAATGAGTTCATTTTTCGCATTGGATATATGGTTTAAAATGGCCATTGGATTATACTGCTTTTCATCAAGATGCTCTTCTTCCATAAGGGTTTTCATTAATGCCTTCTGGTCAGCGGTATCATAGATGGTAAATGCGTTTTCAAAACCTATAAGATGAATATGCTTGCGCAAAATTTGAACACAAACAGAGTGAAAAGTCCCAACGGTTGGAAGAAAAGAGTATGGACATTTTTCCGATTCCACTCTGCCACTGAGTTTTAAAAGATCGAGGGATATTTCATGTTTCCCCGATAGTAATTTTATTAATCGTAATTTCATTTCCATTGCAGCTTTATTCGTGAATGTTACGGCCAAAATATTTTTCGGATTTATATTTTTTTCTTTTATCGTATAGGCAATGCGATGAGTGAGCGCGCGTGTTTTCCCCGATCCCGCTCCAGCAATGATAAGTAATGGCCCGGAAATGGTTGTTACGGCCTCAAGCTGCTTACTATTCAAATCTGCGAGAATATGCGACATGCAAACATGTTATAGAATTTTGAATACCTTTATTGGACTTTGATTATAACAGCATTTTTCACTTTCTTCATAGCAAAATGGTCAGTCATTCCTGCGATATAATCTCGAATCACTTCTTCTTTCTTTTTATCTTGTTCGATCGTTTTTACAAGTTTCTTTGGAAGAAATTTTGGATGTTCATAGTATTGTTCAAAAAGCTGTCGTATAACTTTTTGCCCATGTAAAGAAGCTTTGAAGACTTTTTCACTCAGATAGAGTTTGTCATAAAGGAATTTTCCTGTTTCTCGAACTTTTTTATCCATATTTTCACTAAATTGCACAAGCTTTATTCCACTTTTGTATACATCCTCTAAAGATTGAATCGCGTATTTTTTTAGCATTTTTTCAGTTTCTTCATAGATATCATCGATCATAGTGCTAATCATTTTACTCACCATCCTCGCTCGTCGTATTTTAAGATCTTCTATGTGGCCGTATTGTCTTTGCACATCTTCAGATACTTGTGCAAGAAGTTCGAGTTTTTCCAAATTTTTGAAGTTTAAGATCCCCGAACGCAAACCATCATCGATATCATGATTGGTGTAAGCAATTTCATCGGCAAAATTCACGATTTGAGCCTCAAGTGACGGACGAGAGAGATTGTCTGTATGGAGATTTTTTGGATTATCCCAAGGTGTCTCGTGTTTAATCATCCCTTCCCTCACTTCTTTTGAGAGATTTAAACCATGGAAATTTGGGTAAAGATGTTCGAGCGTTTCCACGATACGCAAACTCTGTTCATTGTGTTCAAAATGCAAACCAAAAGGCTTTAAGCATCTATCAAGCTCCTGTTCCCCCATATGTCCAAATGGTGTATGGCCAAGGTCATGTGCCAAGGCAATAGCTTCAGCAAGGTCTTCATTTAAGCCAAGTGTTCTTGAGATATCGCGGCTGATCTGAGCCACTTCAAGCGAATGTGTCAGTCTGGTTCTATAGTGATCGCCATAGTGTGAAATAAAAACCTGAGTTTTTCTTTTAAGTCTTCTAAAAGCCTTGCAGTGTATAATTCGATCGCGATCACGTTGAAAGCACATTCTGAAAGCATCTTCTCTTTCGGGATATACCCTTCCCAAGCTCTTTAAGCTGGTAACGGCGTAAAGGGACAAATACGATTTTTCAGCTTCTTCTAATTGCATTTTTGTTTTCAGCATGTTTTGGTTAATCCCGATTTACCACGGCATCATCTTAGCTTAAAATATCTTTTGGATAAAGATTACTCAAAATTCTTCAAAAAAATAAATTCTTATGAATCTTTCACAACACATCACCCAATTTCTCGAACATGCGGAAATTGGTAAAAACCAAGCTCGAAAAACCGTTGAAAACTACCATCATTACTTAAAACGCTTTCTCAATTTTTCCGGCGATATCGACCCAAAATCTATAGATCTGGATCTTATTCAAAAATATCGTCTCCACTTAAATCGGTATCAAGATGATCGGAGTCGGACACTTGGGAGGAAAACTCAAAATTATCATATTATCGCTCTCCGCGCTCTTCTTAAATACCTTATCAAAAATGATGTACACACTTTGGCGCCAGAAAAAATTGATTTAAGCAAAATCCAGCAGCGAACCGTAACGTACCTTGCTCGTGAAGAACTCGAACTGATATTCGCTTCCATTGATTGTAAAAATAAGAAGGGTTTACGTGATCGTGCCATATTGGAAACGCTTTATTCCACGGGCCTTCGTGTAAGTGAATTGGCTTCCTTAAATCGCGATAATATTGATCTTAAACGTGGAGAATTTATGGTCCGAGGGAAAGGTCGAAAGCCACGCATTGTTTTTCTCTCCGATCGAGCCAAAGAATATCTCAACGAATACCTAAAAACCCGAACAGATAACTTTAAGCCTCTTTTTATTAATCACGGTCGATCAAGCAAAAAAGATGATGTTTCTTTTGGAGAGCACAAACGTTTAAGCACGGTTTCCATTGAAAATATTGTTCGCATGATATCCCTTCGAGCTGGTATTCTGAAAAAAGTGACCCCTCATGTCCTTCGGCACTCCTTTGCAACCCAATTGCTTATAAATGGAGCGGATATACGATCGGTGCAAGAACTCCTTGGGCACTCATCCATTACAACGACTCAGATCTATACTCATATTACTAATCAAAGACTCCGAGAAACCCACCAAAAATACCATAAGTAAAACTTTGGTTTTTTTGATCGACTTCTTATAAGGAGCGAAAGTATTTTTTTAAGAAAACAATTCGTGTCGCTTTCGAGTGATCATGTATCACGAAAAATCGGACGAGCGTACATGATAGCGAGTCCGATAGCGACACGGTTTTCGAGGAAAATACTTTCGCTCCTTATCGCATTATCGATCAAGGAAAAGCTGACAAAATATTTACTTTCCCTTTCTTAAGCCTGTATATTGAGATCATCATTTCGTTTCCACTTAAAACCTCAATGATTGTTTTTCAAAATATTTCAAAAAAATATGGAAATCATCTTGTTTTGGACGATGTTACTCTGAATGTAGAAGGGGGAGAATTTGTTTCACTCATTGGTCCTTCGGGCGCAGGAAAAACCACTCTTATTTCCCTTCTTATTGGTGCGGAAAAACCCGATTTTGGAACTGTCAGTGTTGATGACTACGATATTACTACTATGGATCTTCAAACGCTCCAATACTATCGTCGGAGAATCGGTATCGTATTTCAGGATTATAAACTTCTTCCCAGAAAAACCGTTTATGAAAATGTTGCTTTTGCTTTGGAAGTTTGTGGGGAAACTGATGAGCTTATAGACAAACATGTTCATCGAGCCCTTGAAACGGTTGGTATGACACATCGAATGGATCATTTTCCTGAACAACTTTCAGGTGGTGAAAAACAAAAGGCCGCTATTGCCCGTGCTATCGTGCACAAACCTCGTCTTCTCATTGCTGATGAACCTACTGGAAACTTAGATCCAAGAAGTACCCAAGAAATTGTTGATATTCTGCTGAAAATTCATAGCCTCGACACCACGGTCATCCTCGCGTCCCATGATGAAGGGATGGTTAATGCTATCCAAAAACGCGTTGTCATGATGCATGAAGGTCGTGTTATAAGTGATATTGAACAAGGTGGATATGACTTAGACGCCCTACGAAATCTTTCATTTGAAATTCATATCGATGCTTCTTTAAACGAATAAATATGAGCACTTATAAAAAAGCTGGCGTTGATGTTTCTCTTGGCGATACATCTTCGAAAATAGCCTATAAATACGCCAAAATGACGTTCCCTTCTCGTAAAGGAATGATCGGAAGGCCGTTTAATATCGAAGGAGGGTTTAGCGGAGCACTTGATATGGGCGGTTACTATCTTGTGCACAACTGTGATGGTGTGGGAACAAAAATTGAAGTAGCTCGGCTCATGGGAAAATACGATACACTTGGCTATGATCTTTTAGCTATGGTTACGGATGATGCGGTATGCCTTGGAGCAGAAGTTATTTCTATGGTAAATACGATTGATACCGGTAATGTTGAGCCTAAAGCGATTTCATCTATGATGAAAGGTCTTTCTAAGGCCTGCCACGAACAACACATTGTTATCCCTGGTGGCGAAATCGCTGAACTTCCTTCGCTGGTTCATGGGATGACTTGGAATGCTGCCTGTGTTGGTATTGTGGAGAAAGAGAAACTTATTACTGGTAAAAATATTCGTAAAAATGATGTCATGGTGGGGCTGTTGAGTCGCGGATTTCGTTCCAATGGATTTACACTTATTCGATATATTCTTGAAGAAAAATTTGGGCCGAATTGGTATAAAAAATCATTGAATGATGAGCGATCATGGGGAGAAGTTGTTTTGACACCATCTCTTATTTATCATCGCTGCGTTCTTGAAATGATCGGTGGGTATCAGAAAAAACGGCTCGTTGATATTCACGGCATTGTCCATGTTACGGGAGGCGGCATTTACAATAATACTTCTCGGATTCTTAGAAATCACAAAGCGGTCTTTTCTTCTTTGCCAAAACCGCATGACGCCATGTTACGGCTTATGGATATAGGAAAAGTCAGCGAAAAAGAAGCTTACAAAACTTGGAATATGGGCGTTGGAATGGTTCTTATTTGTCCTGAAAAGGATGCAAAAATGATTGAATCCATTGCTTCCAAACACGGTATCAAGTCAAAAATAATCGGATATATTGCATCTTTATAGTTTGTGATTGCTCTTATTGAGTGTTTCCTAGATCAGTAAGAAGTTTTTAATCGGAATTTTAACTACGTTATTATGAATGGCCAATTCTGAATTGGAAAGCACTAAGCCGTATCCACCTCCTATTTTGCTCAATGTTGCTTCCGTTTGTTTAATGCCCTTTTCACCATAGCCTACTTCCATTACTATATTGCGACTTTGAAGATTGAGTATAAAATCCGCGCCTCCTTGAGCACTATCATACATAATTGGACTAAGTAATTTTTGCCCGAACTCCCGATAAAGAGTCAATGCGACAATATCCTCCAAATAATACCCATTAAATGACTCAAAAGCTTTTTGTCCTTCTATTAAAGTAACAAGCACATGACGAATTGCGGGGGTCATAAAATGATATTTGGAAGGCTTGCGCACTTGCCTATAGGCCGAACCGTAAGGGTAAACGCGAATTAACATTTCCGCTTTTTCCATAGCCTGCAATACATCAGCCAGCGTATTAACTGCCATATTTTTTATGGCCCCTGCAATTTTATTTACGCTGATTTCGGAACTTGAAGCCACCATCAGCAAAATTGATTTTGCACGCTCAATAGTTGCAGCGTCGAATTTCCCCATTTCAAAAAGATCCTTTCCAATTACCTTATCGATCAATTCGTGAATCAGGACATGGATACGCTCTAAATTTTTAATGGTTAGCGCAAAAGGCATAGTACCAAAGCGTAAAAAATGATCGATTTCGAAGCTGTCTACTCCAAGCCAATATTGTCCTGCAGCATTTTGCAGCCCTTGGAGCTGGTTAAAACATTCTTCGGCATTACGACTGAAAAATAAGGCCTTTTTCAAATTGTCCTTTAATCCTTTTACAGGAAATTTAATGTGCGCTTGCGGATTTTTCGTTGCCAGGTGTTTCGTTTTTAAAAGAAGATATTCCGTAAAATTCATTGGATACAGCTTTTCAAATATCGCGCGTCTGGCTAGATCGCTGGATGATTGGAGCGATAATGCAGAAGAACCTGTACAGAGAATAAAAACCTGCTTGCTGCGATCATAGATGTTTTTGAGAATCGATGGCCACTTGGGGTCGAAATGAACTTCATCAATAAATAAGAAAAGAGGCTTATCAAGGGCTTCAAAGCTACTTCCTATGATTTTTTGATATGCTTCAAATGCGGTATTTAGATCGCTTCCGATGGTATTAATCACCTGATCTGCGGAAAGATAAAAAATACGATCAGGCATTTTATGATAAATTTTCATAAAAAGCTGTGCCAACACCGTAGTTTTGCCTACTCCTCTTAATCCAGGAATCGCGGCAATGCGAATTTCTTTTTGTCCTTCCAAAAAATCATTCAAGAGCTTTTCCAATCGAATAAAAATTCCTCTTGTCAAATAAGGGTTGCCTTCTTGGTCGTGCGTGTAACTTTTTAGACCAACTGGTGCCAAGCTGATCTGGTTTTGGATGTATTGTTGTATGCTGGAATCTATAGGCTGTATCTTTATATTAATATAGTAAATACAATTTCTATATTAATGTATTAAGATAGAAAAGTCAAATAGGTTATTATTGGCTTATTTAAGGGGTTTCTTATATCGTTTTCTATTTTAAAAAGATCAATCCCTTACTACTCCTCGTAAAGTTTTTCAATACGCTTTACTATTTTAGGAAGATCATAATGTTTCTGAACTGTTTTTAAGCCCAGTGTCCGAAGTTTATGAGCAAGTTTTTCATTCTCAAGAACGCGACAAATAGATCGAGCCAATTTTTCATGATCGAGAGGGTCGACCAAAAGGCCGTTTTTCTCATCTTCGATTATTTCTTTAGGCCCGCCAAAGGGGCTTGCAATGACAGGGGTTTTTAAGGCCATAGCCTCCAAAACAACTCTTCCAAATGGTTCGTTTTGAGTTGAAGCATGCACAAGCACTGATAATTGTTGGATAATGGCTGGAACATCTTTTCGGAAACCCAAAAAATACACCTCTCGTTCCATGTGAAGATCGCAGACGAGTTCCTTCAAAGACCTTTCAAAGGCTTGGGTTTTAGGGTCATGAGCACTCGATGCTCCGACAATAAGAAATCTCGTTTTTGGATATTGAGCAAGAACTTTTGAACAAGCTCTCAAAAAATGATCATGCCCTTTCCACCAATCAATACGTCCAATAATCCCAACAAAGCGAACTCCCTCACCAAGATTGAGTTCATGTTTGAACGTTTTTCGGATCGGCACAGATTGAAAATTCTCAAAGTCAATGCCATTAGGAATAATAATAAATTTTTTGTGATAGCGTTTGGGTATCATATTTTTATAAAAATCCCTGACTACCTGACTCGCAATAACGATTTTTTGAGGAACAAATATGAGAAGTCGAAAAAAGAATCGAGAAAAAGTAAAATCATGCAAAATCCAAAAAATTTTTTTGCGAGTTAAAAGAGCGGCAAAAGATCCACAAATATGGGCGCGAATAGAATTTGTTTGAAGAAAATCCGGATTTTCTTCGCGAATAATAGTTCGTAAAGCACGCACCGTCGAAAAAAAACGAAAAAAAGTGCCAAATGATAAAGGTTTTAGACGAGGTATCTCGATGTGACGTATTTTTACCTTGAGTGGTTTAAGTGCTTGGATATAAGGTTCATGTGTCCCTGTTACGACCGTTACAGTAAAAAGAGTACGATCGATTTTTTTAAGAAGGTCGATGGTAAAAAGCTCTGCACCACCAATAAAATCAGCCGGATCGATAATAAGGAGGTGTTTCATAAGATGATTTTTCAAGCTTTTCTTAGCATTTCCTATTAAAAAGTAAGAATAACTGGAAGTAAAGGTGCTTGTGAGGTTTCTTAAGGAGGTGCTGAAAAACATACCATCTACTGCAATTTTACCATTTCGGCTGCA
>CAZTVN010000044.1:0-10531 GCA_964617145.1 uncultured Candidatus Peribacteria bacterium | reverse complement strand
TGTAATTTGCAGTCAGAAGATAGTTTTTCAGAGGTTCCTCAATGCGGAGGCAGGATGAAAGGGAAACGCCCCGCCCGCTTTTTATCATTGTGAGCAGTTACTCACAATCCGATAAATAATCAAAAATAATTCTTTAAATATTGACAATAAAACATAAAAAAATTAAGGTAAGCTCGTATTTTAAAAAAAATGACTATTGTCTTCACAATAAAAAAACCCTCTAAGAAGCCTAAAAACAAGGCTTAGTAAATCGTGTATACATGATGTTCAATCCTTACTAAGCCTGAAAAATAAGGCTTTTTTTATAACTATTTTAAAAAAAAATCTATGAATATCACTCTTATAGGTTACGGAAAAATGGGACACATCCTTGAAAAAATGATAAAAACATGCAAAGAAATGAATATCGTCTCAATAATCGATCCTTATGAAACGCATGCCACGCATCAAAAAATCGATAAAGAAAGTCTCAAAAATACCGATGTGTGCATAGATTTTTCAAATCCAAAAGGAGCTTTAGAAAACATCAAGCAATGCGCTGAAAATAAAAAAAATCTCGTAATGGCAACCACGGGTTGGTATGAAAAAATTGAAGAAGCCAAAGATATCGTTTTGAAAAATGACATAGGTTTTATATATGGTTCAAATTTTTCACTTGGAGTAAATGTATTTTTTGAAATCGTGAAACAAGCCGCGCGTCTTATAAATAAGACGCAAGAATACGATACATTTGTTCACGAATTTCACCACAAAAAGAAAAAAGACAGTCCCTCAGGCACAGCATTAACCATCGGAAAAATTCTTCTAGGTAGCATTGAAAGAAAAAAAATACTGGTGACAGAAACATTAAATCGCGAAATTAAAGAAGAAGAGCTTCACATCACAAGTACAAGAGGAGGAGATATTCCTGGAACACACTCAGTATATTTCGATTCGCCCTTCGACACCATCGAACTCAAACACACAGCACGCGGAAGAAATGGTTTTGCCTTGGGGGCACTGGAATGCGCAAAATGGCTTCATGGGAAAAAAGGGTTTTTCACTCTGGATGACTGGATAAAGGACTCATTATAATCATTCACAAAATTTCGTCACGTAATCAAACTTTTCAGACCCTCACTAAGTTAAAGGAAGTCTAATAAAAAAATACATTTTTAACTCTAAAAAACATGAAATCTCTTCAATTCTTCGGATCAGTTGTAGCCCTCGTAACACCGTTTCAAAAAGATGGAAGTATCGATGAAAAAACACTGCGAAAATTAGTGAAATGGCATATCGAAAATGGAACAAATGGAATCGTACCCTGCGGAACAACAGGAGAAAGCGCCACACTCAGCCACGAAGAACATCATAGAGTCATCGACATTGTCATTGACGAAGCCAAAGGAAAAATCCCTGTAATAGCCGGAGCGGGATCAAACGCGACGAAAGAAGCGGCATCTCTCACGGAACACGCGAAAAAAGCAGGAGCAGATGCGGTCCTTTCGCTTTCACCCTACTACAACAAACCAACCCAACAGGGAATTATCGAGCATTATAAAAAAATAAATGAGATCGGCATTCCAGTTGTCGTTTATAACGTTCCGGGAAGAACAGGCTCAAACATCACAGCCGAAACCACACTCCGCCTCGCAGAGATGGAAAATATCATTGGCATAAAAGAAGCCTCCGGAAACATGGAACAAATTATGGAAATTCTCGCGAGTAGGCCGAAGGGATTTAAAGTATTTTCTGGAGATGACTCGCTCGCCTATCCACTTATGACGCTCGGAGCCGATGGCTGCATATCCGTAGTAGCAAACGAAATTCCCAAAAAATTCAGCGAAATGTTACGATATTTGAAGGAAGGGAATCTTGAGAAAGCCAAAGAAATTCACAATAAATATCTCAAACTCATGAGACAAAATTTCATAGAAACAAATCCCATTCCAGTGAAAACCGCACTTTCCCTTATGGGAAAAATCGAAGAAAATTTCAGACTCCCGCTCGTCCCGATAAGCACAAAAAATAAAGAAATATTAAAAGAAACGTTGCATTCACTTTCGTTAATGTAATGATCCAAAACATCATCCACAACTCATTTGAAAATCGAAACGGGACTTTATATTTTGGAGGAACAAATACGATAGATCTCTGCGATCAATATGGAACACCTCTCTATGTGTATGACCAAAATCGCATCGAGCAAAATATCGATCGCTTAAAAAGCGCTTTAATAAAAAATTATCCGAAATCGGAACTTTTTTACGCTATCAAATCAAATAACAATCCAGATATTCTAAAAATTATTGCAAAAAAAACAGATGGTTTCGACGCATCCTACTCAACAGAAATACAATTGGCAAAAATCGCAGGGACCAAAAAAAACCACATCTCTTACTCGGGAAATTACGCATCAAAAGAAGAATTAAAATTCGGACTTAAAAACGCCGGCATAATAATGTTTGATTCCATTTCAGCATTCGAAAAAACTTTAAGTTTCGGCATACCAAAAAAAATGGCCTTTCGTATAAATCCAAAAATTGGGAAAGGATCATTTGACGCGCTTATTTTCGCAGGAAAAAATGCGAAATTTGGAATACCTCATGAACAAACAATAGAAGCATATCGAAAAGCGCAAAAAGCAGGTGTAAAAAGCTTCGGCATTTATATGATGACCGGATCTAACGTTTTAGACGAAAAATATTTCGAAATCATAACGGAAAAACTCACGGATATTGCCGCAAATATTAAAAAACACTTAAACATACGTTTCGAATTCATTAATATCGGCGGTGGCTTTGGTATCCCCTATAAACCGGAAGAAAAAGCTCTTAATATCGAAAAAATAATAAAAAAAGTCGCAAGCATCATAAAAATAAAGGAAAAAAAATATGATCTTGGGAATCCGACACTAATCCTAGAGCCCGGTCGTTATATTGTTGGAGATGCGGGAATTTTACTTACAAAAATCCATGATATAAAACAAAGCTACAAAAAATTTGTAGGCGTAGATGCCGGGATGAACACACTCTTAAGACCAGCGCTCTACGGAGCCTACCATCATATTTTGCTCACAAACCGCTTGAACGAAAAAAAAGAAGAAAAAGTAAATATTTGTGGCCAAATTTGTGAAAATGCTGATATCATCGCCAAAGAGCGTTTACTTCCAAATCTCAAAGAAAATGACCTTTTGGCAATTCTTTGCACCGGCGCCTATGGATTTGGAATGAGTTCGAATTACAATACACGACCTCGGCCTGCGGAAATTCTCATAAAAAATGAAACACATAAACTCATCAGGAAACGAGAAAATCTCTTAAATCCATCGCAAATATGATAACAAAAGCAAACCGAATATCTCTGATTGCACCCTACGCTTTTGCGCAAGTCGATCGCATGGTAAGTGAGCTTCGTAAAAAAGGCATAAATCCCATCGACTTTGGAGTCGGAGATCCTCTCGATCCCACGCCAAAATTCATCCTAAATACTGAAAAAAAAGCATTGGAAAAACATAAAAAATCAGGATATCCAAGCTATATCGGACTTGAAGAGTTTCGCAGATCGATAAGTCATTGGATGAAAAAACGATTTGGGGTCTCTCTCGATCCAAATACCGAAATCACCTCAAACATCGGTTCAAAAGAAGGAATATTTCATTTTCCTTTTGGATTTATAAATCCAGGAGATTATGTCTTAATGCCGTCCCCCGGATATCCTCCTTACAAAACCGGAACTATTTTTTCTGGAGGCATCCCCTATTATTATCCAATTCTCAAAGAAAACGATTTTTATCCTGATTTCGACTCATTCCCAAAAAAAATTCTAAAAAAAACAAAAATTCTTTGGCTCAATTATCCCAATAGTCCGACAGGAAAACTCGCCACCAAAAAATTCTACAAAAAAGCCATAGAGTTTGCGGAAAAACACAACATTATCATTGCCTCCGACGAATGTTACAGCGAAATTTACTTTGAAAAAAAACCGTATTCCATACTCGAATTCGGACAAAAAAATATTATTGTTTTTCAATCGCTTTCAAAACGCAGTTGCATGACAGGACATCGTATTGGATTCGCATGTGGAGATGCAAAAATTATCGAAACTTTTCGACAAGTCAAAACAAATATTGATTCCGGCACTCCAAATTTTATCCAAGAAGGAGCGATCGCAGCACTTTCAGATGAAAAACATGTAAAAAAATCTCGAATAAAATATCAAGAAAAACGCGACATTCTGATAAAAGCATTATCATCGCTTGGTCTTAAAACCGAAAAACCAGAAAGCACCTTCTATATATGGCAAGAAGTGCCTTCAGGAGAAACCTCTCTCTCATTCGCAAAAAAACTTCTGCACGAAAATATCGCGATCGTCATAACTCCAGGAGAGTGGATCAGCGAAATATGCAATTATAAAGGAGAAAATATTCACCCGGGGGGAAATTACATACGATTTGCTCTCGTGCCAGAAAAAAAAGATGTGATTCTAGCCGCCAAAAGACTAAAAAAATTGAAAAAACTGCGCACAATTTAGGAACATACTGAAAACTTGCTATGATAGACTATTAGTCAGAGCAAGGAAGAAAAAAATTCCATACAATTAATACTTGTACTTTTTGTACAATTTGTTATACTAAGACTGAAACAGAGATAAGCATAACCAATTATCAAACATGAAACATTATAATACTTCACAGGCCAGAATCCATCTAAATGAAATTGTGAATAAAGTTAAATATGAAAAAATTATCATTTCTATCGGAAGGAGAAATAAATCCGAGGCACTCTTGGTTCCAGCCCCTGAAAAAGACGAAAAATTGCCAATTACAGAGATAAACGCACAGTCAAAAAGTTTTAAATTTCTTGAAGAGGAAACAGACATTTACTCATTAAAAGATATAAAAAAGAGATATGTATAAATTTGGAACTATTGTTCTCATTCCATTTCCTTTCACGGATTTAACGTCAGTAAAATTACGACCGGCCTTGATAATTTCAACAAAAAACCATGGTGAAGATATAATCGTAAGTTTTATTACGTCAGTTAATCGTTCGAGAAAAACCAAAAGCGATTTTATCTATAAAACAAAAGACAAATATTTCGAAAAATCCGGACTCAAAATCAATTCTGTATTTCGATTTGATAAAATCGCGACCCTCAATAAGAAATTGATACTCGGAGAAATTGGAACCATTCATCCCTCAATTTTAATAAAAATGAAAAAATCATTTTCAAGAGCTTTCGGATTTCTTTCATAAATAAGGAGATGCCGAAAAATATGCTTAAAGATATCCCTTAGCCTTCAAAAGTTCTGCAAGTAAGATGCTTCCACCAGCAGCGCCACGAATCGTATTGTGCGAAAGACAGACAAAACGCCAGTCAAGCACATGACATGGGCGTAAACGTCCACAAGTCACAGCCATCCCGCTCGCGTGATTCACATTCGAAAGAGGACTCGTGTGAGTGTTATCGAAAAGGCTCATAGGAGCACTCACATCAAGACCAGTACCGCTGCTCATGCCCCCCATAGCGCACGCATGGTCTTCATGAAAAGCGCTGAGGCCAGCATCTCGATCAAGCCGAGGCTGTGGACGATTTTCTTCTTCACGGTAATATATCACAGGGTCCGGCGCCGAGGGCAAAGTAAGTTCCTGTGGCACCGAACGAAAACCACGCCACAAAGACAAAATTTCTTCATAAGATGATTTTTTTTCAAAACTAACCGAAATGGTCGCCAAATGGCCGTCAATCACAGGAACACGATTGCAATGCGCAGAAATCGGAAGACCTGAAAGAAGACGAATTTCTCCATCCACATGTTCTCCAAAAATTTTCAAAGATTCCTGTTCAGTTTTTTCTTCTTCACCACCAATATAAGGAACCACATTATCAAGAATATCCAGTGAAGGAACACCAGGATAGCCTGCACCAGAAACAGCCTGCATGGTCGTAATAACAAGCTTCGAAAGTCGAAACTTCCGATGCAACGGATAAAGAGCAATAAGAAAAGACTGCAAAGAACAATTGGGTTTTACCGCAATAAAGCCTCTCTCAAAGCCTCGTGTTTTCTTTTGAAAAGGAATAACATCGAGATGATCGGCATTTATTTCAGGGATAATCATCGGCACATCGCGTTCCATGCGATAATTTTTCGCGGTAGAAACAACCGGAATTCCCGATCGAGCAAATTCGAGCTCAACCTCGGAAGCCGCATCAGAGTCCAACGCCGAAAATACAAAATCCAACCCCCGTTCGCCACTTTTCTGACCATCTGAACTACTTTTGTCAATCTGCGCCGACATCGAAACACCCATCTCCAAAGGCTTACAGAGAGTCACAATAAGGTCATCAATACTGGCAGGAATATTTTCACGCATTTTCCAGTTAACGGCATCGCGATACTTCTTTCCAGCCGAACGCTCAGAAGCCGCAACGCGAACAACCTCAAACCAAGGATGATCGGAAAGCAACTGGATAAAACGCTGACCCACCATACCTGTTGCACCCAAAATACCAACACGCAATTTTTGCATAACAGTAAAATAAAGAATAATTTATTGTAATGAGTCGATCCTCATAAAAAATGGCTTCTTCACAAGAAAATCAAGCTTTTCCATTTCGGTCACAGCCTGTAAAATTTTTTCTTCACTTGTCTCTTCAAGAGTCATGACAAAAGGCAATCTATCGCGACTCAAAAAAGGCTCTTGTAAAACGGCATCGATATTAATATCGTATTTTTTCAAAATCAAAGCAATAGCCGCAATAATGCCAGGCTGATCTCTAACAACGAAACGAACATAATAAGGATAAAAAATCTCGCCTACATGGGCAAAATGAGGATCCAAAAGATCTCCAAAACTCAAAGGATAAACTCTCGAAGCGTTCCCAAAAGCAATATCACGAGCAAGAGAAATAATATCAGCAGTAACAGCAGAACCAGTAGGAGTATCTCCAGCGCCACGGCCGGAGTAAATGGTCTCACCCATTTTTTCAGAAACAACATACACAGCGTTCAAACTCCCTGAAACCTTCGCAAGAATGCTTTGAAACGGAATAAGTGTCGGTCGAACGGACAAAATCATTTCTCCTTTTGGGGCCATTTTACCCATACCAATAAGCTTAATCGTATAACCAAGTTTATGAGCATAAATAAAATCAAAAGTTTCAATTTCAGAAATCCCTTGAATCGTGATAGAAGAAAAATCTACTTTCATGCCAAAAGACATCTGCGCCAAAAGAGAAACCTTGTGAGCCGCATCAAAACCATCAACATCGAGTGAAGGATCGCTTTCGACATAACCTTTTTCTTTAGCCTCAGCCAAAACCTCTTCAAAATCTCGATGACGAGTTTCCATCTCAGTCAGCAAATAATTGGTAGAACCATTCAAAATACCATAAAAAGCTCGAATACGATCACTCGAAAGGCCTTCCCTGATAGAACGAAGGATGGGAATAGCACCACATACCGCTCCCTCAAAAGCAATGGTCGCCTTACTATTACAAGCAGCAAAAATATCTTGTCCATCCTCTGCCAAAAGGGCCTTATTAGCGGTCACGACAGATTTACCATTTTTCAAAGCACGAAGAATAATTTCCTTCGCCGGACTTTTACCACCAATAAGTTCAACAACAATATGAATCTGCGGATCATTCAAGATTTCTTCAAAATCAGTAACAAGAGTAACGTTGGGATCAATAAAACTGGTATCTTTTCGGTCAATACTGTGATCACAAATTGTTTTAAGACAAATATCAATTCCTCGAAGCCTGCGAGCAATAACATCTTTATTGTCCTGCAAAACTCGCACAGTTCCAGATCCCACACATCCAAATCCGACAATGCCTATTCCAATGGTTTTCATACTCATACAGTAAATAAAAAAATAAAAATTGCAATAAATTACTCAATTTTCGAAAATATAAAAGCGCCGTGAAGAAGAGAAACACATCTATCCGCATCCATCTCGTCAACCACAAAAGAGATATTGAGCTCCGAACTCCCTTGAGCTATCGCAATGATATTAATATGATTGCTTCCAAGAGTTGAAAAAAGCGTACCAGAAATTCCCGGAGTCCCGCGCATTCCACTTCCAACAATAGATACAATGGCAACATTTTTATTAAGATAAATACCATCAAGAGCTTCCGACTCAAGTTCAGATCGAAATTCTGTCTGCAACGCATCAAAAGATCGCTCACTATCAAGCTCAGAAATAACAAGGCTCATATTATAACCAGAAGACGCCTGAGAGAACATAAGGATATCCGTTCGAACCCTGTCAGCAACAGTAAAAATACGAGAATTCAAATGAGGAATTCCAATCATGCCGCTTCCTTGAATAGAAACAAGATTCACTTTTTTTATAGCCGTTACCATACGAACAGGGTGAAAAGATTTCTTGTTATGAGAAATTAAGGTGCCAGGATCATCAGGAACAAAAGTATTTTTAATACGAATAGGAATATTTTTATGTACAGCAGGGATCATAGTTTTCGGATGAATAACTTTCGCCCCAAAATAAGACATTTCTGCCGCCTCTTGATAACTTACGTCATTAAGCACTCTCGCATTTTTCACAATACGCGGATCAGCGGAAAAAACACCGGATACATCAGTCCAAATCCATATTTCATCGCTATCGCAAGCAGCGCCAAAAAGAGCGCCAGAATAATCAGAACCACCACGACCCAAAGTTGTCGTAAGGCCAGAGCCTGTAGCACCAATAAAACCAGTAATAACAGGTGTAATTCCGCGTGCCAAATGCGGCAAAATTTCTCGTTTAATACGAGAAAAAGTCTCGTCCATATTTACAGAGGCACTCAAAAAATTATCATCAGTAACAACATACTTACGAGAATCAAAAGCCGCCGAATCAACGCCTATCTCGTTTAAAACTTGAGTTAAAATAGGCACAGACAAACGTTCTCCGAAAGATGAAATGAGAGCTAGAGATTTTTCTGATAACTCCCGAAGCAAATAAACACCATGAACAATCTCTTCCAATTGAGAAAACAAATCAGAAATTTCTTCTTCAAGTTTTTTTCGACGATAAGGACTTTTGATAAGAGTATTGATAACCTCAAAATGCCTTTTACGAATATCAATCAATCGTGCTTCTCCCTCTTGTTTTCGACGATTCAAAAAATCTTCAGCAATATATAAAAGAGCATCAGTGACACCACCCATAGCAGATATAACAACAATGGGATTCTTATCCAAAAATAATTTAACAATATGAGCGACATTCAGCATTCGATCGGGCGCCCCAACCGAAGTGCCACCAAATTTCATAGCAAGCATAAAAAGGAAAATAATGAAGTATAAAAAAACAACTACCGTATCGAGCAGTTGTAAGGATGGATCTTTTTCAAGATTATTACAACCACCTTCGTCCACGAATCTTCTTAGTGGCCGAAAGGATACTGTTGATTGTAATAATAAGATTCATAAAACGAAATATTGTAACTTTATTATAAAAATCTTGGTCTCAAAGTCAAATAAAAGTCATTTTTCAGAAAACTCAACGATATCAGTGGGGGTGAGGGAATTTTTAGAAAACAATAAACGCCGCATGTTGACCCATCATGATGGGTCAACACTTGTTTGATCGTTACATATTAGATCAAACAAGCTGCGGCGTCATCTTTCTAAAAATTCCCTCACCCTCAACTTCCCTAATTCATCATGGCAAATTCTCGATGTTTATCAATCATCCCAAGATCTTCCGCAACCGATCGATACGTAATCATTCCTTTATAAATATTCAAACCACGAGCAAAACGAGGAGAAGCCTTCAAGCTGTCAATAACTCCATCATTCGCCATGGTAATGAGATAAGGAAGCGTGGCTGCAGTCAAAGCTAAAGTTGATTGGCGGGCAACCTGACCTGGCATATTCGCTACACAACAATAAATTTTCCCATCAATATCATAAATAGGATCACTATGACTCGTAACACGCGCTCCCCAAACACATCCACCTTGATCAATAGAAACATCAACAATAACAGAACCCTTCTGCATAGATTTCACCTGCTCTTCTGATACAACTTGAGGAGCTTTGGTACCAGCAACCAAAACAGCGCCAACAAGAACATCGCACTCAGCAAGAGTTTTCTCAAAAACAGATTTTTCCGGCTTCAAAATAGATAAATTTCTATAAAGCCGTTCGCCAAGATACAAGTGCATAGATTCTTGAAGATGAGCAATACGCTCTTCATTAAGTTCAAACAAACTCACTTTCGCACCCATTCCAGCAGCAGTCCTTGCAGCCGTCGCACCGACAACTCCTCCACCGACAATGACCACATGAGAAACAGGAGCGCCATTAATAAAACCAAGGCTCACACCTCTTCCACCATATTTTTTTTGAAGATATTGGGCGCCATATTGCACAGCAAGAACACCAGCAATTTCACTCATAGGACGAAGAAGGGGCAATTTCCCGTGCTCATCCTCAACGGTCTCATACGCAACAGCAGTAATTTCATTTTTTAAAAGCACTTCAGTAAGGCTTTTTTGAGCAGCCGATAAATGAAAATAAGTATAAAGC